>CAUUAH010000027.1:0-14751 GCA_963542985.1 uncultured Campylobacter sp.
ATGAGCGCTAGTCTCGTGGGCTCGGAGATGTGTATAAGAGACAGACCTCATTCTAAAATTTAAGCCTTCATATTAAAACCTAGCTTTAAATTTGATATTTAAGTAAAATTTAAATCTAGTATGATTATTATGTGATTTGGTGGTAGTAAAATTAGATAAAATTATCCAAAAGGAGCGAATATGCGTAAGAATTTTTTCGGTTCTATCGTTTTGGCTGCGGCCTTGGCAAGCGGCGCGTTTATAGTGGTGCCGCAGACGGCGAGCGCTGCCGTACTAGCGCATCACGTGAAGGTGCAGGGCGAGCTTGGCTCGGTGTTTATCAACCCATACGACGTGGCGCCTCTGACCGCTATCATCGATCGCGCGGGCAAGGACATCAAGGATGTCCACGTGCGAGTGCTGGGCAAACCTAACGGCGGTATCGACATCGCCTATAACGTCTCCGAGCATGCGCTGCTGACGCACGACGGCGTGCCGATCTGGGGACTGTATCCCGACTATCTAAACGAGATTGAGGTGAGCTACGTTTTTAACGGCGAAAAGAAGGTCGAAAAGTATAAAATTTACGCTCAGCCGATCGTCACGTATAGCCGCGATTATAGATTTAGCCACATGCAAAAGATGAAGGTCACAAAGGTCGATCCTGCGTTTAAAAACAGGCTCTATCTCATCAACAACACCATCACGAGCGTCCACAAGCCGCTTGATTGGAAAAACGGGGGTGCCGCTAGCTGGAATGATTTCACCGAAAATTTCGTCGTAGATACGCAGGGCGAGGTCAGATGGTATCTGGACTATCAGAAATTTTACGACCGCAGCGAGCGCAGAGTGATGGACGGCGGTATGATGATGGGCTTTCATCAGCTGCCAAACGGCGATCTGAGCTGGGGTATGGCGCAGCGATATATGCGCTACGATATGATGGGTAAGGAGGTGTATAATCGCGAGCTGCCGCGCGGCTACATCGACCTTAGTCACGAGGTGATGCCGTTAAAAAATGATCACTTGCTGCTTCGCGTCGGTAAATACAACTACCACCATGCAGACGGTAGGCTTTCGCACACGATCAGAGATCACATCATCGAAGTGGACGGCAGTGGCAAGGTCGTGGACGAGTGGGATCTGAATGAAATTTTCGGCAAAAACGTCTACCGCAGCAACCTCATCAAGGCTCTTGACGCTCGCGCCGTATGCCTAAATATCGACATGGACGCCAAAGAGATCAAAATCAGCGACGATCTGCCATTTGGCGACGTGACCTCGACCGGCACCGGACGCAACTGGGCGCACGTAAACTCGATCTCGTACGATCCTAGCGACGACGGTATCATCCTCTCGCTTCGCCACCAAGGCATCGTCAAGATCGGCCGCGACAAAAAGGTAAAATGGATCCTAGCGTCGCCTGAGGGCTGGAGCGCGGACTTTAAAGAAAAAGTACTCACTCCGGTGGATAAAAACGGCAACAAAATCAAATGCGAAAACTCAAAATGCGAGGGCGACTTCGACTGGTCGTGGACGCAGCACGCCGCGTGGCTCACTTCGCGCTACGATAACAAGGGCTCAATCAAGCACATCAGCGTATTTGACAACGGCGACGGCCGCGGTATGGAGCAACCTGCGCTAAAAGAGGAAAAATACTCGCGCGCGGTCGAGTACAAGATCGACGAGAAAAAGGGCACGGTCGAGCAAACGTGGGAGTTTGGCAAGGAGCGCGGATTTGACTTTTACAGTGCGGTTACTAGCGTCGTGGAGTGGCAAAAGGATAAAAGCACGTACTTCATCTCAAGCTCGAACGTCTATCTGCTAAAGCCCGATAAGACGATCAAAATGGTGCTCGTGGAGGTCGATCCGAAAACAAACGACATCAAATTTGAGATGGACGTGGAGTCTGCGTCTAGAGACGATGTGGCGTACCGCGCGATGGTGATCGATCCAAATATCTTTAACTATTAAATTTAGCCTTTTCCGGTTTAGTTTTTCTAGCCACCGTCAAAATAGGGCGCGCGGCTGGATTTGGGATTTTGCGGCGAGTTAAATTTTAAAGAAAATTCGGCTCGCCGCTTTGTTTAAATTTAACTCTCTTGCTTAAATTTTATCCGCAACGCCGTCAAATTTAATCCGTCAAATTTACCGAGTTTAGCCCGCTTAATCTCAAATTTACCCTTTCTTTTATACAATCTTTAAAATTTACCGCAAAGGAATTTGATGAAAATGCTTTCTAAATTTATACGAATTTTAGCCGCCGTTTGCTTGCTCGGCATCGGTGCAAACGCGCTAGAGGAGGGCACGGACTATCAAGTGCTAGAAAAGCCGCTAAACGTACCAAAAGATAGCGTCGTAAAGGTTTTTAGCTACGAGTGCGTCCACTGCTATAAATTTGACCGAAGCGTCACGCCAAAGCTATTTAGCGAGCTAGACGGAGTCAAATTTATCCCGTACCACTTAAAAACCAAAGGCAAGCTAGGTGAAACGGCGAGCAAAATTTTTGCCGCGATGATCGTTTTGGACGAAGCTAGCGACGTTAGTTTGCTTAGCGACAAATCTAAATTTAAAAAAGCCAAATTTGCGATCTACAAGGCCACTCACGACAAGGACGATGATTTTAACGGCGGCAAGGATAAGGCGAGATTTATCCAGACGGCTCTTAGCGCGGCGGGCGTTAGCGACGCAGACTACGACAAGGCTCTAGCTAGCCAGCGCGCGCAAGAAATTTTAAAAGCGTGGGACGATAGCTACGACGTGGCCAAGATCCAGGGCGTGCCTGCGTACGTGGTCGGCGGCAAATACCTGATAAACGTGAAGGCGATCGGCTCGGTAGACGCGATGGCGGCGGCAGTCAAGGAGCTGCTAGCAAAATAATGGACTACAATATCGAAAACAAGGGCTTTGTCTGCTTTGTGTACAACTTGCAGCGAAGGCGGGCGTTTTGGGCGGCGTTGCTCGCGGTTTTGGCGATCAAATTTATTTTGTGCGAGCTGTTTTTGGGCGGCGCGGTTGCGGACGCGCTTGTTGTGAAGCTGCGCTTTGCGACGCTGTTTGCGGCGTTTGGCGTGTGCGTGGCGATGTGCGCGCCTAAGGTTTTTGGCGTCAAGCTGGCGGGATTTTTCCTGATTTTTCTGGGCGTGATATTTGGGCTTGATTACTCCACGAGCGATTTTAGCGGCGTTAGCGAGATTAGCTTTCCTTTTGCGCTACCGCTAAATGAAATTTGCCCGAGCCTTTTTGCACCTGATTTTAGCGCGGCGAACGAGGCTGGATTTATCAAAATTTACTCGTGGGCGAATTTTGCGTTTTTTGCGGCGTTTGGGGCGTTTTGTTTGGTTATGATACTAAGCTGGTTTGTGTATAATGCCCGCAGTAGCGAAATTAATAAAATTTAAAAATATAAAATTCCCCGGCTCGGCTGGATTTTAAAAGTAGTTTTCGGCTAGGATACTCGGGTCACGGACGACCAGTCCGCTCCCGTCGTATCCGCCAAAAACTATTTAAACTACACACAATCCGTCTGGAATATTCATCTCATATCCTTCTAAATTTACAAATTTAAAAACTCAAATTTGACATTTTCGATGGGCGTGTCTCGGTGGATAAAATTTGAGCTAAAATTTACAAATTTGACTTCAAATTTGAACGCAAAAGTTAAGGCGTAGTATTTTGAGATGGATTTGAATGTTGTGCAGAAATTTTAAGTCAAGGCTAGACAAGTAGTCTGCCGCAGACTTAAAATTTCAAACTCATTCAAAGACGCTCAAAAGGCAAGCCGCAAAGTTAAATTTACTCGCCGCTTAGCAGTATATATCCACTCTCGCTAATATTTTTAAATTTAACCCCCAGCTCCCGCTTTAGCCTTAGCACGACGTTTTGTATCGCGCCCTTGCTTGTTTGCTCGCCCTCGTAGACGAACTCCTCGATCATCTCGTAGCTCACGAGTTTGTTTAGGTTATACGCAAAGAGCCAAAAGAGCTTGTTTTGCAAAAACGATAGATAAATTTCCTCGCCGTTTTTGTAGATCTTTTCTTTGGCGAGATTTATGCTAGTTTGCGGGCCCAGACGCACGAGCTTTTCGTCCTTTTCGTAGGTTAGAGCCACGAGTAGGCGGCAAAGCGCCGCGATATCGACCGGCTTTTTTAGAAAAGACGCCGCGCCGTGCTCGATGCTTTTGATGAGGTTGTCGTCGGTGTCGTAGGAGGTAAAGACGATAAATTTTTGCACGGGCTTGATTCGCATCATCTCCTTCATCATCTCAAAGCCTTTCATCGCGGGCATGTGGATGTCGGTGATGACGATGGCGGGGGCTAGCTTTTTAAAGCGCTCTAGCCCCTCCAGCCCGTCTGCCGCGCCCCAGACGCTTAGGCAGTATGGCTTTAGCCCGCCTATTAGCAGCTCCCTTGCGATCTCGTCGTCCTCGACGATGAGGACGCTCAGGTCTTTAAGCAGCTTTAAGTGCTCTTGCATCTTATTCCTTTAAATTTATCTCAAAGCTTAGCTCAAACGTCGTCGGATCGCCCGCGCTTAGAAGCCTAATGTCGCCTGAAAGCTTTTCGTTTGCTAGCTTTTTGCCGAAATACAGCCCGATGCCGCTTCCTTGCTTTTTGGTAGTTTTTGGCTGGGTTAAAATTTTATCCCGAAGCTCCCTGCTAACGCCGCTGCCATAGTCCGTGACGGCTATTTTGCACGTGTCGTTTTCAAATTTGACGTCCAAAAAAACCTGCCGCTTTGCAATCTCGTCTTTGTATCGCTCCACGACCGCGTCCTTTGCGTTGTGTATGAGGATGAGTAAAATTTGCTGTACGATACCCATCCGCTGCGTGGCCTCTTCGTCTTTAAATTCGCGCAAGCTTACCGCGACGTTTGTCTTACTAAGCTCGGTGTGCATGAGTTTTAGCAGGTCTTTGATGCAGCGCTGCACGCTAAATTTTTGCGGAGCGTCGCTCGTTTTATAAAAATTTCTAAAAATCTCGATCGTATCGCTTAAAAGCACGGTCGCAGCCTGGCCCTTTTGCAGCATACTCTCTAGCGTCGCGGCGTCTAGCTTGCCGTCTTTTTGCAGCATAAGCAAGCTTGAGATCATCAAATTTAGCGAATTAACCGGCTGAATAAACTGATGATTTATGCCGCTGATTAGCTCGCCCGCCTCGCTCATACGGGCTTTGTGCTTGAGCAGGGCTTCGTAGTCGTCTTGCAGGTTTTTGATTTTTGAATACATAAAGTTATGGAGGAAATTTGCCACCAGCGCCAGTGCCGCGAACGCAAAAAGCAGAGTAAGGGCGTTTTTTAGCGCGGAGTTGAGCAGCGCGGCGAGCTCCTTTTCGTTATCCGTACCTGCGCCGATGAACCAGTTTAGCGTGGGGATCTCGGCGACGGAGATGAAATTTGAGCCGATATTTAGGCTCGTGATGTCCTCGTCACGCAGGAAAAGCTCTTTAAATTTATCCTCGATTTGCTTTTTTAGCGCCGCATCCTTCATCGGCGTTAGAATTTCGCCGCCGTGAGTAACGATAAAGGCGTAGGAGTCGGGCGCGAGCTTAAATTTTTCCATATTTTTTAGTATGTTTTGCAGCTTCACTACACCGCAAAATACCCCTACAAACGAGCCGCCGTCCATAACGGGCACGCATAAATTTAGCATCGGCTCGCCTAAAATTTTATGGCGCTGCACAAAATTTACCGTGGGCGCTAGCGTGCTTTTGGTCTCCTCAAACCACACAAGCCCCGTGCGCAGGCTCTTTGGCATCGCCTCGTCGCCCTCTAGCTCCTTGCCGTCCACGAAAATTTCTCCGTCCTCGCGCAAAAACTGCAAGGCGTCAAATTCCGCTGAGTTTTCTTTAAAAAGCCGTATGAAGCCGCCGAGCTTTTCGCTATCTTGCGAGATATTTGCATTTTCTATAAATTTAGCCGCGCGCACCAGCGAGTGCAGTCGCTCGTCCAGCCAAAACGAGAAATTCCCGACCATATTTTCGCTAGCGGCGATCTTGTTTTTATCCGCAAGCGCCGTGATCTGCGCCTTGGCGTCCTCGTAGTTTTTCACGCCCAAAAGCACCACGAAAAGGCTTGCGAAAATGATGATGAAGTAAATTTTAAAATTATGTTCGCGTAAGGCTTTCATGCGGCGAGTATAGCAAAATCGGTCTAAATTTAGACCGATTTAAGCTTTTTTGAGAGTTAAAATTTTGCAAACGAACATCGCGGCGAGCACGACGAAGCAGATTCCAAAGCCTATGAGCGTGCAGTCGGCCATCGACATAAATTTGCTTGATGGGATTAGATACCAGCCGTCTTGATAAAGATCGACTAAATACTTCTGAAAGCCGCTTAGCGTGATGCCGTCCGGAACTAGCGGATTATCGTAGCCGCAGTCGCCTGTAGGTAAAAACCAATCAGGTGCCCACCGCTCAAGCGGCAGGCCGAACGGATAGTGCGGCTCGGTCGAGCAGCCCTGCACGCCGAACGGATCGTCTCCGTGCACGGCGTCGTGGATTTTGGCTAGCTTTACGCTATACATTATGCCCTGAATCGCGCCCCAAAAGGCTAGCAGGTAGCCTGCGAGCGCGAGAAGTAAATTTTTAGGATTTATGATCGCGACCAGGCCTCCCAGCGCCATACATAAAAAGGCAAAGCGGATATAGACGCACTGCTCGCAAGGCGGCATATAGACGTAGTTTTGAAACAGCGAGTGCGCGAGGATAACAAGCCCCACGCTCACCGCTATGAGGATCGCCCACGGCAGACGGCTATCTGCGAATTTCGCTATTTTTTCCGCAAATTTCATGCCCGCACCCTATTTTTTAAGCAGCTCTTCGATTAGCTGCGCCATGCCGTCGATGGAGCTGATGGACTTCGTCATGATGAGGTATTTGCCGTTTACGACAAATGCCGGCACGCCTTGGATCTTGGCTACGTCGTAGCTCTCGTCCCATTTTTTAAGCAGTTCGGCGACTTTTGGGTCCTCCAGCTTTTTTTGATAGTCCGCTTCGCTGATGCCGGCCGCATCAAGCCCCGTTTTTAAAAACGCAGCCTCGTCTTTGCCGTCGCTCCAGCGCTGCTTTTGATCGTGATAGGCCTTGTAGTAGGCAAATTTAGCCTTTTTAAACAGCGAGTTTTCATCTAGCAGGCTCACGCCCTTCTCCTCGTCCATCACGGCTAAAACGGCAAAAATTTTACTTGCGAGCTCGCCGTATTCGCCCTTGGTTTTTAGATGAAACGGCACGTATTTTAGCCCCGCGACCTTTTCTACGACCTTCGGCGTGACGGTTTTATCGTATTTGTAGCAAAACGGGCAAGCGTAACTAAAGACCTTAACCAGCGTGTTTTGCTCCACGGATAGCGGCTTTTCGAGTTTTACGTAGTCCTCGCCCTCGGTAAACGCGGCTGCGCTAAGGGCGCCAAACATCGCAACGGCTAGAAAGCCTTTGCTAAATTTAGAAAGTAGATTCATGGAATGCTCCTTAAAATGATTTCGTTTGCGCTAATTTTATATCCTCCCGCCGCCGCAAAACTCACGCTAAGATAAATTTTAGATTAAATTCGTAAAATTTGGGCTAAATTTTAGCGAAAAATATAAAAATTTGAATTATTTTCTAGATTTAAGCTATTTATAATAATAGCGTGATTTTCACGTTAGAAAGATTTACTAAAATTACGGCAACGAAACGATTTACCATTATAAAGGAGAAAAGATGAAAAGAACTCTCTCGTCGCTCGCCCTAGCTGCGGCGTTACTGGGCGGTCTAAGCACGGCTGCGCTCGCTATCGGTGGACCCAGCGGCGCGCACATAGACTACGGCATCCCGGGTAAGATCGGCGAAGTGGTCGTAAATCCATACGACATCGCGCCTCTAACGGCGGTCATCAAAAACGGCGGCTACACGCTAGCAAACGCGAAAGTCACTATCGTACCAAAGCCGGGCGGTCAAGTTATCAGCTATAAAGTCGCCGACAAGCACCTTCGCACTCACGGCGGAATTCCCGTTTTCGGACTATATCCCGACTATCAAAACACCGTCGAGGTCGAGTACGATAAAATTTACAAGGGTCAAACCGAGCACGTAAAAGAAACCTATAAAATTTACGCTCCCGCGATTTATCTAGAGAGCTCGGGCATGCCGTCTCAAAAGGGCGCGTTGTTTGATAAAATCGAGGTCGTAAAGGCTCCGAGCGCAAAATTTGCCAACCGTCTCTACTACGTAAATAACTTCGTAAACAAAACCGGCAAAGGCACCAAAGTCGTGTGGAACAACCCTGCAGGCGGCGCGATCGAGTGGAACTACAGCCCAAATAACTTCGTGCTGGACACCAAAGGCGAAGTGCGCTGGTACCTGGAGCCGAGTAAAATTTACGACCTCAAGCAGCCGTTTAGCGCGGGCGTAATGATGGGCTTTAAGCAAAACGACGACGGCGCGATGACGTGGGGATATGGCCAGCGATACGCCAAATACGACATAATGGGCCGCGAAATTTTTAACCGCGAGTTGCCTGCGGGATACAACGACTTCTCGCACTCTATGGACGTAGCGCAAAATGGGCATTATTTCCTCCGCGCGGCAAATGCCAACTATAAACGCGCCGACGGTAAAAACGTCCGCACTGTGCGCGACGTCATCGTCGAGGTCGATCGCGACGGCAACGTCGTGGATGATTTTAGGCTGTATGAAATTTTAGATCCGTATCGCGACATCGTGCTAAAAACTCTCGATCAGGGCGCGGTGTGCCTAAATATCGACGCTAGTAAAGCAGGTCACACTGCTAGCTCGGACGAGCTAGCTGCGATGGATACGAACGAAAAATGGGGCGACATCGTGGGCTCGGGTCCCGGACGCAACTGGGCGCACGTAAATAGCGTGGACTACGATCCAAGCGACGATAGTATCATCATCTCCAGCCGCCACCAAGACGCCGTCATCAAGATCGGCCGCGACAAAAGAGTCAAGTGGATAATGGGCGCGCACAAAGGCTGGAAGGATCAGTTTAAGGGCTTCCTGCTCCAGCCTGTAGATAAAGACGGCAAAAAGATCGTCTGCGAGGACGAGTACTCAAAATGCCCGGGATACGAGAGCGAGAAAGGCGGATTTGACTGGCAGTGGACGCAGCACACGGCATTTCGCATCGATAGCAAGTCCAAAAAAGGCGTCGTCTATCTAACCGTCTTTGACAACGGCGACACCCGCGGCATGGAGCAGCCTGCGATGGCGGGCATGAAATACTCCCGCGCGGTCGTCTATAAAATCGACGAAAAAGCTAAAACCGTCGAGCAGGTCTGGGAATACGGCAAGCAGCGCGGCAGCGAGTGGTACAGCTCTGTTACTTCGCTAGCGCAGTATCAAGACGACCTTGATAGCGTGATGGTTTACTCAGCGGTTGCCGGCATGCAGTTTGACATCGCCAAGGGCCGTCCGGTCGGCGTGCCTAGCCCTCACATCAACGAGTTTGAATGGGGCGCAAAAGAGCCGTCGATCGAGATAAAAATGACCAACGCGATGGGCTATCAGGCGTTTCCGTTTAGCCTAGAAAAGGCGTTTGAGAAGTAAAATTTAAAATTTAGCGGCTCCCGGCCGGTGCGCTTCGGGGCCGCTTTTTGGTAAATTTGGATTTTTGCGCTTGCGGCCGAGTTAAATTTGCCCGCTCAAATTTGACGGGTCGCAGGCTGTAAATTTAGATCAAATTTGATCTTGTAAGAGGTAAAATTTAGGCTCGCGTTTCCATCCTTTGCGCTAGTCTAAATCTTACCTTTTCCTGCCAAGCGTTTGGGAAAATAGGACTCCGAAAGACAATAGCAATGCCTAAACGCTTGGATTTTCGTTACTGCTTAAATTTACCCGTTTTCCTCATAAATCTGCTTTGAATTTTCAAATTTACATCCTTGTTGCCGTAAAACCGATATAATCAACAAAAATGACGGAGGCGAAAAATGCAAAAATTTGTCGAGCAAAAATTTATCGGCGAGCGCGCGATGTTTGGCGCAAAGGACGCTGAGTTTGAGCGGTGCGGGTTTGCGGCAGGCGAGTCGCCGCTAAAACACGGGCAAAATTTGCGCCTAAAAAATTGCACTTTCGAGTGGAAATATCCGCTGTGGTATACCAAAAACGTCGCCGTAGAGGGCGGATTTTTGATGCAGACGGCGCGCGCTGGCATCTGGTACGCTCGGGACGTGAGCTTTAAAGATACGCTAATCCAGGCGCCAAAATCCTTTCGCAGGTGCCAAAACGTGAGGCTAGAAAACGTAAATTTGACCCAAGCCGAGGAGACGCTGTGGAGCTGTGCGGACGTGGAGATAAAAAACGTCTGCGCCCGCGGGGATTATTTTGCGATGAACTGCGAAAACGTGCGCGTTTACGGGCTAAATTTGGACGGGAACTACGGCTTTGACGGCTGTAAAAACGTGCTCGTCGAGGATAGCAAACTGCTTAGCAAAGACGCCTTTTGGAACTGCGAAAACGTGACCGTGCGAAACAGCTTTATAAGCGGCGAATACCTCGCGTGGAACAGCAAAAACGTGATCTTTGAAAACTGCGTGATAGAAAGCCTGCAGGGGCTTTGCTACGTGCAAAATCTCGTGATGCGCGGTTGCCAGACGCTAGATACCACGCTAGCCTTTGAGTATTCAAGCGTGGACGTAGAAATTTTAGGCGGCATAGCTAGCGTGAAAAACCCGCTCTCAGGCGTGATAAGAGCAAGCGAGATAGGCGAAATTATAATAGATAAAGAGTGCGTAGATCCGGCTGCGACTAGGATAATTTTAGAAAAATAACGGCACGTTTTGCCGGTGGCTTTTATGAGTTTTTGCTTCGCCAAAAGCCGTTATGCTCAAATTTTGAATCGACTTTAAATTTGGCTCTAAATCACTCAAAATGCTTCAGTAAAAGTGCGCAAATTTGACCGCAAACGGAGCCAAATTTGGCGGCGGGTATTAAATTTTAAAGATATTTTTGCTACACTCAGCAAATTTTATAAAAAAGGGTACTAAATGAACCCTTCCGAATTTATCTGGATGGATGGAAAATTAGTCAAATGGGAGGACGCCAAAGTCCACGTTTTAACCCACTCGCTTCACTATGCAAATGCCGTATTTGAGGGTACAAGAGCCTATATGACAGATAAGGGCTTAGCGATATTTCGCCTAAGCGATCACACCGCGCGCTTGCTAAAATCAGCCAAAATGACTATCCTAAACGTCAAATATACGCAAAAAGAGCTCGAAGACGCGCAGGTCGAACTACTTCGCGCAAATAAATTTAAATCAAACGTCTATCTACGCCCGATCGTTTACCTAGGCTACGGCGTGATGGGTCTAGCTCACACCAAAGCCCCGGTAAATACGGCAATCGCCGCATGGGAGTGGGGTGCGTATCTAGGCGAAGAGGGGCTTAAAAAAGGCATACGCGTGAAAATTTCAAGCTTTGCCAAACTAAACGTCGGCGGCCAAATGAGCCGCGCGAAATCAAGCTCGAACTACCTCTGCTCGCAAATGGCAAACTACGAAGCCAAAGAGGCCGGCTACGACGAGGCGTTGTTGCTTGATAGCGAGGGCTACATCTCAGAGGGGCCGGGCGAGTGCTTTTTCATCGTGGAAGACGGCGCGCTCATCACTCCTCCAAACGACAGCAGCCTAGCTAGCATCACGCAAGATACCGTCATCAAAATCGCTCGCGACCTAGATATCGAAGTACGCAGGGAGCGCATCACTCGCGACCGCGCATACACTGCGGACGAGGCGTTTTTCACGGGTACGGCGGCCGAGGTCACTCCGATAAGCAATATCGACAACCGCGTGATCGGCGCGGGCGAGCGCGGAGCGGTAACTAAACGCCTACAAGACGCGTATTTTGACGTAGTTTACGGACGCAATCCAAAATACGCCTCGATGCTAACTTACATTTAAGGAACGAAATGCCAGCAGATTTGAATGATTATTTTAATAAAAAACGAGGCTCCGGCGGCGGAGACGATAACGGCGGTGAGAGTAAAGGCTCAAAAGTAAATTTTAAAACGCCTGATTTTAAAGGATTTGGTAAAATTTCAGCTTTTGCCTACGTCATCATCGCGCTCGTGGCCGTGATCGCGCTCACGCAGCCTTTCGTCACGATAAACTCGGGTGAAGTGGGCATCAAGTCAAATTTGGGTAAATACGACCCGTCTCCGATGCAGCCGGGACTACACTTCTTTATCCCGTTTTTGCAAAAGGTCATCGTAGTCGATACGCGCGTACGCCTCATCAACTACACTTCGGGCGAAGATATGGGCGAAGCGGCGCAAAAGTACGGCGCACAGGCCCAAGCCGGCATCATCCGCAAAAACTCGATTTCCGTTTTGGACGCGAGAAACTTGCCCGTCAGTATCGATATCACCGTGCAGTACCGCCTAAATCCGGAAAATGCGCCTCAAACGATCGCGTCTTGGGGGCTTAGCTGGGAGAACAAGATCGTCGATCCCGTCGTGCGCGACGTCGTGCGCAGTATCGCGGGTAAATACACCGCAGAGGAGCTTCCGACGAAGCGAAACGACCTAGCCACGGCTATCGACGAGGGTATCCGCAAGGACATCGACGCGCAGCCAAATAAACCCGTCGAGCTGCTAACCGTGCAACTGCGCGAGATCATCTTGCCTGAAAAGGTAAAAGAGCAGATCGAGCGCGTACAAATCGCTAAGCAAGAGGCCGAGCGAACCAAATACGAAGTAGAGCGCGCTAACCAAGAAGCGCTCAAAAAAGCAGCCCTCGCAGAAGGTACGGCAAAAGCCGCCATCATCGAGGCTCAAGGTCGTGCGGACGCGGCTAAGATCGAAGCCGACGCGCAGGCATACGCAAACAAAGAGGTCGCAAAAAGCCTCGATCAAAATTTGCTAAATTTAAAGCAGATCGAGACGCAGGCTAAATTTAACGAGGCGTTGCGCGAAAATAAAGACGCGAAGATATTTTTAACGCCTGGCGGAGCGGTGCCGAATATCTGGGTGGACACGAAGGATAAAGAGAAGCAAAGCGCGATAGCGCAATAATTTTTGTTTGGAGCGGCTCGCCTTTTTTGTGCTTTGCGGGCGAGCGCTTTTTGTGGGATTTTTGTTTCACTTGTGGTTACAATCACAAGCAAGAGCCATGTTTGCCCCGCTAAATTTGGCCAAGTAACTCCAAAATCATCTCGAAACAGGTGTAGTTTTTTTGCGAAGCAAAATGTTTTTGCAAAAAAACTTCGCCTTTTTATACTCAAATTTTAATCAAAATTTGGGCTTTAAAATTTGCCCGCGCGCCGAGACAAACCCATAGCCGAAAGGAATTAAGATGAAAATAGACTGGGAAAAAGTGGGCGGTCTTTTGCCCGCCGTCGTTCAAGAAAGCTCGAGCGGCGAGGTTTTAATGCTTGCTTATATGAACGAAGAGGCGCTAAATTTGAGCCTAAAAACGGGCTTTGCGCACTATTTTTCGCGCACGAAAAACCGTATCTGGAAAAAGGGCGAGGAGAGCGGAAATACGCAGGCCATAGATGAGATTTTCCTAGACTGCGACAACGACACGGTCTTGCTCAAAGTCGTTCAAAGCGGCGGCATAGCGTGCCATACCGGCGCAAAATCGTGCTTTTTTAGAAAGATTTCTGGAGACGGTGGCGAGTCAAATTTAACTAGTGTCGACGAGCAAAATTTGACGCGAGAGCAAAATTTAAACCAAGCCAAAAAGCCGATCTACGGCATAATCGACGAGGTCTATCACGAGATAATAGACCGCAAGCTAAACGCCGATCCGCAGACTTCATACGTCGCGAGCTTGTTTAAAAAGGGCGAAAACGCAATCCTAAAAAAGGTCGGCGAGGAGGCTACGGAGCTAGTGATGGCGTGCAAGGACGCATCAGCGCGCAAAAATGAAACTGCACAGTTTAACTCTGACGCAAACGGCGGCCAAATTTCATCAAATTTAACCCAAAACGAAAATTTTGCTAAAATTTCAAACGAAAATGGCACAAGTAAAGATGGCCAAACCGCCGCGTGTCAAAACCAAAAGCCAAAATCGCCGACCGAGGAGATCATCTACGAGGCGGCCGACCTGTGCTTTCACTCGCTCGTGGCACTAGCGCTACACGGCATTCACCCTGACCGCGTCAAGGCCGAGCTCGCGCGCCGTTTCGGACTAAGCGGTATCGAGGAAAAAAACTCGCGAAAAGGCTAGGGTGGTCAAATTTGGCACGCTTTGTGCAGGAAGATTTTAAATTTGGCTCGCCGCAAGGCAAACGAAGCAAAGAGGCAAGATGATAAACGAACTAAAACAAGGCTTAAATTTCTATCTGACGCACCTTGGCTGGGTGGATTTTACCGCCTATATCTGGATGTTTTTGACCTTTTTAGCGCTTGTTTCGCTTTGCATTTACGTCGCGTCAAAGTCCTTTTTCGCGGGCTTTGCGCTGATGATCGTTACTATCGCGGGGCTTGGATGCGGGGCGTATTTTATGCCTAAGCTTTTAGATGAAAATTTGCGAACCCGCTCGCTCGAGCTAGTCTCAACCAAGCAGCTTGAGTACTCAAACACGTTGCTTGTGGATCTGCGCCTCACAAATCTCTCAAAAAAACCGTTTAACTACTGCGAAATCGGGCTTAGCTTTTACAAAAACTCGGGCAATACGCTGCGCCGATACGCAAACGAACTAAAACCGTTTTTGAGAGAAAATATCGTGCTAAAAGACGCGCTGGACGTAAATGCGACGCGCGAGATCACGCACGCGGTAAATAACTTTCGCGCGCAGGACTACAACGCTGTCTCTTATACACATCTGACGC
>CAUUAH010000028.1:0-14682 GCA_963542985.1 uncultured Campylobacter sp.
GTGTATAAGAGACAGGCCGAGCACTCCTGCGGCGTAGAGTTTCGCGGTAAGACGGTTAAATTTAGCCTCTCACCAAAACCCGTTTACACGATGCAGCCGACGATCGTGCGCATCGAGGGGCTAGAAGGGTTTAAAGACCCGAGCCTTGAGATCCACGGCGTAAATATGGATATGGGCGTGATTAAGGCCGAAGTCGAAAAGCGCGACAACGCCTACGTATCAAACGTCGTGCTAAGCGCGTGCCTGATAAACATCATGAGATACCGTTTCGAGGTGCTGGAAAACGGCAAAAGAAGCGGGCTTTATATAGACTTCGACTTGCATCAATAGACGCAAATTTTACTTAAAAAGGGCGGATGATGAAAAAGCTTATTATAGCAGTTATACTGATTTTAACGGTTCTTGGCGTAGGTTATCTCGGACTCTACTCAAACAAATACGCCCCCAACGGTCAAAGCGCAAACGTCGCCGAGGGTCTAAAAAATTACGATTTTACCGGCAAGGGCACAAACGGCGCGGTGAGTCTAAAGAGCTTTGAGGGTAAAAATAAGATTATATACTTTGGCTACACCTCGTGTCCGGACGTCTGCCCCGCGACTTTAGGTATCTTAAGCGGCGTGTTAAACGAGCTTAAAAGAGACGATATCGTCGTGATTTTCGTCACTCTCGATCCTGAGCGCGACGAGCCTAAAAACGTAGATGAGTACGCGAAGTATTTTTATCCGAATTCTTGCGGTATAGTATTAGACGATCTACCTAAGGTTGCAAAAAGCTACGGCGTGAAGTATCAAAAGGTGCTGCTTGAAAAATCGGTCATGGAGTACTCGGTCGCTCATAGCTCCTCGCTATACGTACTAGATAAAAACGATAAATTCGTCGCCGAAATATCAAATTTGACGGCGCAAAATATCAGAAAAACGCTGGAAAATCTGAAATAATAACAGCTTTATTATTTAGTTGTTATGAGTGTTACGTTATAACACAGAGATATTTTTTTATGCTCAATTATTAACGATTTTGATTTAAATCAATATACTTTAAGCCTTCCGGTTGTATAGTTTCACTAATAGAAAATTTAAATTTGAAAGACATTTATGAAAATTATAGCGCTCGTATGCGCTCTATTTGTTTTCTCCTTCGCAAGCGATGTTAGCGCTACGGCTAGCCTCGACGTAAAAAGCTGCGCCTATAGCGAGCAAAACAAAACCCTATCCGTCTACGATGCCAAAAACTCGCTAAAAATACTTAATCAAAAAGACTTAAAACCCATTAACAAATTTGACTTTAAAACAGACGAGATAACCTCGCTAGCCTTTGACGGCGCAAATTTATACGCAGGATTTGCTGACGGCGAGATAGCTAAATTTAACGATGATTTTAGCTCTTTTGCCGGCATGCTAAATCTTTCAAATTTAAGCCTTGATACGCAGATAACGCACCTTCACATCGCAAACGGCAAAATTTACGCAGTCGCCGGCAAAGACGCCTTTATCTCCTACGATCTTGCGTCAAAAAAGCTGACGCGCGCAAATCTTGACGGCGCATACCATATCGCAACCTGTCAAATTTTAAACGGCGCCGCACTGATAACTAGCTGGGATAGATCGGTTTTTACCGTAAATTTAAGCACCATGAAAGCAAAAAATCTAGGCAGATTAAAATCCGTAGCTTTGAGCGCGGCGGAGATAAACTCAGGCGTGATTTTCGGGCTTGCTAGCGGCGAGATAGCCACCCTCAAATTTGACGCCGAAGCAAATTTGACGAGCAAGCAAACTGGTGCGACAAATTTAGACACCAAAGCAAATTTGACGCAAACAAACGGCAAAGACAACTCTAGCTCAAATTTAACCGCCGTCAAAAACGCGCAAAACAAAGCGGATCTAAATTTGACTAGCGGCACAACAAACGCAATTTTTATGAACTCTACAAATTTAGAAACAAAAAACTCGGCGAGCACAGAGACCAAAGCCGCCTCGAACCTAATCGTCCAAATTTACAAAATCTCAAATTCGCGCGTTAAAAGCCTGCTAGTCGTGCAGGATAAAGTTTATGTCGGGCTTGGAAACGGCGAAATTTTACGAAGCGACGCGGAATTTAAACAGATAGAAAAAATAGGCAAAAACTCCGACGCCGTGATAAAAATTTTTAACGACGAAGATAGCGTCATAGCCGTTAGCTTAAACGGCGAGATCCAAATTTACAAGAAAAAATCTTAGGAAAGGAGATTTTCAATGAACAAACTACTTAGTTGCGGTATCGTTGCGGCTGCGGGCCTCGCGTTTTCCGTTAGCAGTGCGTGTGCATCGGATAGCGATTTGCAAGCTATCATGAAAGCGCGCGGACTAACGGAAAAAGACATCCTAGCGGCCGCTAAAACATATCAGCCAAGCGGTAAAAAAGACGACTACATCGTATTTTCCTCAGGAGGCCAAAGCGGACAGGTAATGGTTTACGGCGTGCCTTCAATGAGGATTTACAAGTATATCGGCGTCTTTACGCCCGAGCCTTGGCAGGGATACGGCTACGACGAGGAGTCTAAAGCCATCCTAAAAAGCGGCGCCATCAGAGGCAAACAAATCACGTGGGGCGACACTCACCACCCTGCTTTAACCGAGAAAAACGGCGAATACGTCGGCGATTATCTTTTCATCAACGACAAAGCCAACCCTCGCATCGCGGTTATAAATTTGCACGATTTCGAAACTACTCAAATCGTCGTTAATCCAATCGTAAAAAGCGAACACGGCGGCAGCTTCATCACTCCAAATAGCGAATACGTCATCGAAGCGGCACAGTACGCGGCTCCGCTAGATAACGGCTACCACTCGATAGACGAGTACGAAAGCGCATACCGCGGCGCGGTAACGTTTTGGAAATTCGACTATCCAAAAGGCAAGATAGACGAGAAAGCTTCCTTCTCGCTCGAGCTTCCTCCGTATTGGCAGGATCTAAGCGATGCCGGTAAAGGCGAGAGCTTTGGCTGGGCGTTTACAAACTCGATAAACTCCGAGATGTATACGGGCGGTATCGAAAAGGGCTTGCCTCCTTTTGAAGCGGGCGCGAGCAGAAACGACACTGACTATTTGCACGTTTATAACTGGCAAATTTTAGAAAAACTAGCTCAGGATAAGAAAAACTACATGGAGATAAACGGCCATAGAGTAGTTACGATAGAGGCCGCGGTTAAAGCCGGCGCACTATTTTTGATCCCGGAGCCAAAGAGCCCGCACGGCGTAGACGTCACTCCTGACGGCCGATACATCGTCATCGGCGGCAAGCTAGATACTCACGCGACGGTTTATGATTTTAAAAAGATCAAAAATTTGATCGACAAAAAAGAGTTTGCCGGCACCGACCCGTACGGCATCCCGGTGCTTGATATGGCAAAGAGCTTGCAAGGACAAGTCGAACTTGGCCTTGGACCTCTGCACAACTCTTTTGACGAAAAAGACGGCATCATCTATACCTCTCTTTACGTCGATAGCCAGATCGTGAAATGGGACTATAAAAATCTAAAAGTCCTAGATAGGATCAACGTTCACTACAACATCGGACACCTAGATACTATGGAGGGAAAATCGTCAAAACCTAAGGGCAAATACGCTATCGCTCTTGATAAACTTTCGATCGATCGCTTTAACCCGGTAGGTCCTCTTCACCCGCAAAACCACCAGCTAATCGACATAGCCGGCTCAAAAATGGAGCTTTTATACGATATGCCGATACCTCTAGGCGAACCTCACGACGTAGTTTCGATTGCGGCTAGCAAGCTAAAACCGGCTACCACCTACGCCATGGGAACAAACTCTCGCACCGGTAAAGAAAGTCCGTTCGTAACTCTCGCCGGACAAGAGAGGATCGAGCGCAACGGCAAAAACGTAACCGTCTACGCTACGATGATCAGAAGCCACATCAACCCTGAGCATATCGAGGTAAATAAAGGCGACAACGTAACTATCCACTTAACGAACCTAGAGCGCGCCCAGGACGAGACGCACGGCTTTACCGTGGATCTTTACAACATCCACGCCTCTTTAGAGCCGGGTAAAACAGCGACCGTAAATTTCGTAGCGGACGAAGAGGGCGTGTTCCCTTACTACTGCACCGAATTTTGCTCTGCGCTGCACCTTGAGATGATGGGTTACTTGCTAGTTAAAGATCCGAACAAAAAATACGAATCCGCCAAAGCAAGCAAGCTAAAAACCCTAAGCCCGGAAGCTCTAAAAGCCGAGTACGATAAAGTAATCGCTACGAATAAAGCTACCGACGAGGTTATCCAAAGCGTCGTTACCTATCTAAAAGAGAAGCATTACGAAAAATATCCTAAGGTAAAAGAGCTAGTTACCGATGCGCTGGATCAATACGGCAAAATCCCTGAAGTAAAAGCAAAAGCCGACGAAGCCTACAAAAAAGGCGACGTAAACGGCGCGATCCTATGGGAGTACCAAGTATGGCAGTATATGGTTAAAACCGCAGACGTCGGCCTAAGAGCTAAAAACAACCTAGCTAAAGAGATCGCCACGCCTATGAGTCCGGCTGCCGCTAAAGGCGAGGCTGCCTATCTAAAAGGCGGTTGTAATGGCTGCCACGTCATCGGTCAAGTAAGCTCGGGCCCAGATCTAACCGGCGTTCTTTTGCGCCACGAAAACGGCGAGAAATGGGTATTTGACTTCGTCAAAGATCCGTCTAAATTTTACGGCGACGAGTATATCAAGTCTATGATCGATTACTTTAACCTAAGAATGCCTAATCAGCACATGAGCGATCAAGAGATCAAAGATATCATCGAATACCTAAAATGGATCGACGAAAACGCAGGAATGTAATCCAAATTTGATTCGGGCTTAGCGGTCCGAATCAGTCCGCTAAATTTGAGGCTCGGCGCGCGTAGCCCGAGTCTCCTACGTTAAATTTAAAAAGCGTTTTGCGAAAAATTTTTTAAATTTAATAAAGGAGAAACGATGAAGAAGTATCAAATTTACACTATTATCGCATTAGTCTTGATGACCGTTTGTTTTACGATCCCGGTGCTTGGCTTTTTTGGAGCCAAAGCCAAGATCGCCGCGGGCGAGCCGCTCGCCGGATATTCGTATAAAATTTACGACCTTTACACCTCGTTTCAGTACAAAAACCACCTGATGTCAAAGGACATCGCAAGCAGCTTGGAAAAGATGATCGAGCAAAAAGCCGAGATCGGCACACCCTCTTTTCCTATCTGGTACGTTGCGCTTGAAGCGCCAAACTACCCAAAAGACGCCTTTCCAAACGGCATTCCCGTTTATTTTCACGTTGACGGATACAGCGGCGACGTGCACGAGATGAACACCATAAACCACTACATCGGCATGTATCCGATGGAGCACGGCGGCAACGTCGAGCGCGCGATTGCGCCTTATTATCTGCTCATTTCCACGCTTTGCATGCTAGCCTTTTTATACTACGACGGCAAATTTAACTCCCTGCTCATGGTGCTTCCAACCATCGCTCCGCTGCTTTTTATGGGCGCGTTTGCGGGCTGGCTATACTGGTACGGGCACAATATGCAAGAGTGGGGCGCGTTTAAGATAAAACCGTTTATGCCGACCGTACTTGGCGACGGCAAGGTCGCGCAGTTTACGACGCACTCGTATCCTAGCATAGGATTTTGGGTGATGATGGCTATGAGCACGCTTTGTATCCTAGCCGTATTTTCAAAGAAAAAAGAGCTCAAAGAAGCCAAATGAAATTTAAGCTTTTGCTCTTTTGCGCGCTAAATTTGACGGCTTTCGCCGGTCCGCTGCAAGACGCTATAAACGCCGCCGAACCGGGCGACATCTTGCGCCTAAACGACGGACTTTACGAAGGAAATATAATCGTAGATAAACCGCTAACGATAATAGGCAAAGGCGAGAACGCCGTGATACGAGGCGACCGCAAATCAAGCGTGATAAAAGTAACGGCAAAAAACGTAAAGCTCATAAATTTAAACATCGAGGGCAGCGGCACGAGCCAGATGAACCTAGATGCGGGCATAAGCTGTGCAAAGGGCAATAATATTTTAGTCGAGAAAAACCGCTTTAAAGACGTGCTTTTTGGTATCGAGCTATCAGAATGCAACCAAGCCGTGATAAGAGATAATAACATCACCTCAAAAGAGGGCTTTGACGTGCCTAGACGCGGAGACGCCGTGCGCGCGTGGTATTCGCACGAAAACTTAATCGAGCGAAACTACGTCTATAACAGCCGCGACATCGTGGCGTGGTTTTCCAGCAATAATATAATCCGCAAGAACCACGGACAAAACAACCGCTACGCCGTACACACGATGTACTCTGCGGGCAACCTCATTGAGGATAACGAATTTAGCGGCGGCGCCGTGGGGATGTATTTTATGTTTTCAACAAATTCCCTCGTTCGCCGAAACGTGATAATCAACTCAAACGGAGCGTTTGGCGTGGGTATCGCGCTAAAAGACGTCTCGGGATTTAACATCAGAGAAAATACCTTTTTGTATAACTCGCGCGGCATCTACTCCGACCGCTCTCCGCTAAATCCGGGCACCGTAAATACCCTCGAAAACAATCAAATTTTATACAACGTCATCGGGCTGCAAATGCACGCGACGCAGGAAAAAAGCGTGTTTAAGGGCAATGATTTTATTGGAAACATGGAAACGGCTATCAACGACACACCCGGCTCAAAGATCGAGCTAAACGAGTGGAGCGGTAATTATTTCGACGAATACGAAGGACTCGACATCGATAGAGACGGTATCGGCGATACGCCATACTTGCACTTCGTTTACGCCGATAAGCTTTGGCAGTACTATCCCACTCTGCGCTTTTTCTACGGTTCAACCGTGATTAGCGGGCTAAATTTCCTAGCTAAGCTTGCCCCTTTTTCCGAGCCGCTTAAGCTTTTAGAGGACGGCTCTCCTAAAATGCGCCCAAACAACGCTCAAAAGGCAACGCTATGAATAGACGAAATTTTATCGCCCTAACGGCAGGCGCGGCGGCTGCAGGCTACGGCATCGGATATTTTTTACCCAAAACGCGTGCGGACGAGCTTTTTTTGCGGCCTCCGGGAGCGGTTAAAAATTTCGAATCGCTCTGCATAAAATGCGGCCAGTGCGTACAGGTCTGTCCATATCATAGCATCGGGTTGCTAGACATCGCGCAGGGCTACTCAAACGGCACGTCCTACATCGACGCGCACGAGCGAGGCTGCTATCTGTGCGACCTTTTCCCCTGCGTTTTAGCCTGTCCCAGCGGCGCGCTAGATCACGCTACGACGCAGATTAGCGACGTAAAGATGGGCGTGGGCGTGCTAAGGGAGCATGAAGCCTGTCTTGCCTATAAAAACGAAAACGTAAATTTAAGCGGCGTTACGAAAATGCTTGAGCGTAAAATTTACAACGACCGCGAGCAAGCCGTAAAAGACGCCGTCCAAAATAGCGTGGACAAGCCCTGCGATCTGTGCGTTAGCCTCTGTCCCGTCGGAGAGGCCGCCATAACGATGGCTAAAAGCGACGGGCGAAATTTGCCCGAATTTAAACAAGGCTGCGTCGGATGCGGAGTGTGCGCCGAAGTTTGCCCGGCACACATTATCAATATAGCGCCAAACCGCGGCTATGACGAAATTTACAAAGGATAAAAATGAGAAATAAAATTTTAGGCTGTCTCGCGGCTCTCGCCGCGGTAGCGCTGATAACGGGCTGCGAGAGCAAGGATGATAAAAAAAGCGCGACGCCTGCGGCAAAAACGCAATCGACGCCCGCCGCCGCAGGCATGATAGAGACGCAAAAGGCGGACGCTAACGCAACCGCGCAAAAAGACTACGATCAGTTTATGAGCTACGATATAAACGGCAAAAAGAGAGTCAAATTTGGTCTGGACGACGAGGAGAGCGAGACTAGCCGCTCAGTCGGCGCGCTAGCGATGGTGCGAAGCCCGCTACAAAGCATAAATTTAAAACTCGTAAAAGGGCGCCTTAGCAAGGACTTTATCGTAA
This sequence comes from uncultured Campylobacter sp., assembly GCA_963542985.1. Taxonomy (GTDB): domain Bacteria; phylum Campylobacterota; class Campylobacteria; order Campylobacterales; family Campylobacteraceae; genus Campylobacter_A. The sequence goes on from CAUUAH010000028.1 coordinate 7,990, forward strand.
AATGCTCCGCCTGCCACGACGACTACGCCAACGGCATCATCGGCCCGTCGCTGCTAAATAAAACCTCGGATCAAATTTACGACATGATATTTGCGTATAAAAACAAGCAAAAGGCAAATCCGCTGATGAAAGATCTAGTCCAAACCCTAGACGAGGCGCAAATCCGCGCTCTAGCAAACGAAATCAGCGAATTTAACGAGCAGTTTAGAAAAAAATAGGAGGCTAAAATGGGAAAGAAAATAGCGATAATCTTTGGAGCTTTGGTACTTGCGCTCATGGTTTTTATGCTGACTAGCCAGCCGTCGGCACCCGTAAAGGACGCTAGCAGGCCCGAGCTAAAACCGGCGCAGCAAACGCAGCAAAAAGTCGTAAACGAAGAGCTAAATTTGCAAGACAGCGAAGAGATCAAAAAGATCAAGCAACTACAAAACAGCGTCGCAAATCAGCCTAGCGAGGGCGTTAGCAAACGATACCTCACATCCTGCGCGCCTTGTCACGGAGCAAACGGCAAGGGCGTAATGGCGCCTAAAATTTCAGGCAAAAGCAAGGACGAAATTTTAGCTAGGCTAAAAGACTACAAAGAAAATAAAGTACCAAACAGCCTAATGAAGGGACTTTTAAACAACGTATCAGACGAGGATCTAGGTGCGCTAGCTGATGAAATTTCAAAATTTAAAGAGTAGCGGATGGATAAATATAGCACGCGCTGCACGGTCTCAAAGGTCGATTTCTTCGATACGCTGACGATAAAAAACGGCGAGGGCAAAAAAAGCCTCAGCTGGCGAGGACGCCGCCTCGTCGTGATCGCGCTAGTGCATATTTTGTTCGTGCTTTCTTACCGCGCGGATATTCAAATTTTAGAAGGCGACATCAGCGGATCAAGGGTTTTGGGATTTCACTTGACCGACGCTTTTATGAGCTTTCAGGTATTTGCCGCGACGCACGAGTTTCCGATAAATTTGATCATCGGCACGGCTACGATTTTGCTTTTTTACGCGCTTGTAGGCGGGCGGGCGTTTTGCGGCTGGGTGTGTCCTTATACCTTTTTAGGCGAGATCGGCGAGAAAATACACGAAAATTTAGCCGCCAAAAAAATCATCAAACGCCGCGAGTTCGACCCCAAATGGCGCTACGTCTTTACCGCGCTTTTTATAGCGATGAGCTTTGCTAGCTCGCAGCTAGTGTTTGAGATTTTTAGCGTGACGGGCATAGTGTCTAGATTCGTCATTTACGGCTATTTTCATGCGATTTGGTTTGCCCTTTTCGTGCTTTTAGTCGAGATTTTCTACTCCCGCAGAGGCTGGTGCCGCTACGTCTGCCCCATCGGCGCGACGTACTCGCTGCTAACGCGCACCAACGCCGTTAAAGTCAGCTGGAACAAAGACCGCTGCGATCACTGTTTAGTCTGCATCGATACCTGCCTCGTGCCGCACGTACTTGAAATCACGAAGAAAAACGCTAAACTAGACGGCGACGAAAATAAAAAAGAATTTCGTCTCGTGGGCGGCGACTGCACGCTTTGCGGGCGCTGTATCGACGTGTGTCACCACGACGCGCTGAAATTTGACAACGGCTTTAAAAAGCTCATCTAAAAGGATAAATTTGATAATCTTAAAAGACATCACCAAGGCTTTTGGCTCGCAAAAGATACTGCAAAACGTAAATTTGAGCATAGAAAAGGGGCAAAAAACGGTCGTGCTCGGGCAAAACGGCGCCGGCAAAAGCTCGCTGATGCGCATAATCCTGGGCGAATTTAAGCCAAACAGCGGCGAGGTGCGAGTAAACGGCTTTGATCCCTTTACCGCGCGCAAAGAAGCCCTTAGCGTGATATCTTTCGTCCCGCAAACGCCGCCGCCGCTTAAATTTAACCTAAAAGAGCTTTGCGAGTTCGTCTGCAAAAGCTCGGGCGCCCCGCAGGAAAACATAGAAAAATTTTGCGAGAAAATGGAGCTTGATCTAAAAGGAAATTTTCATAAGCCCTTTTACAAACTCTCAGGCGGTATGAAGCAAAAAATGCTAATCGCAATCGCCTTTGCTAAAAACACCGAAGCTATGATGTTTGACGAGCCGACGGCAAATTTAGACCCGAAAGCCAGGCGAAATTTTATGGATCTGCTAGGCGAGTTCGCGCGCGAAAAGACGCTGGTTTTTATCTCGCACAGACTTGATGAGGTGCAGGGCATATCAAACCGCTACGTCGAGATGGACCTGGGGCAGATCATAAAAGACGAGCCGATCTATCAAGGAGGCGCGCATGCGTAACTTGCTACTCATCGCCAAACTAGATGTCGCCGAGTCGCTGCGCTCGCGCTGGTTTCTCATCTATATGCTAGTTTTTATGGGGCTTATCGTTACGTTTATCTTTAGCGGCGTGACGGACTCGCGGGTGCTCGGCTTTAGCGGGCTTACGCGCCTTTTGCTGCTTTTTATCCAAATTTGCATTATCATCGTGCCTATTTTTATCCTCATCTCGACCGTGCGCAGTATCAGCGCCGACCGCGACACGAATTTGCTCGAATACATGCTTAGCTTTCCCGTTAGCCTGGGCGAATACTATTTCGGCAAGGCTTTGGGGCGTATTTTCGTTATTTTCGTGCCGCTTTTGCTCTCTTTCGTTTTAGCCGTAGTTGCCGGTCTAGTTAAAAAAATCGAAATCCCGTGGGATATCCTGAGCCTCTACACCGCCCTACTTTTCGCGCTTAGCTTCGTGTTTTTGTCGTTTGGATTTCTCATCTCCTCGGTGATCAAAAATCAAGAAATGGGTCAGGGCGTCGCGTTTTTGCTCTGGCTTATCTTGTTGGCGTTTTTAGATCTAGCTCTCATGGGCTTTTTGATGAAAAGCAACGTGCGCGAGGATATCATCTTTTTTATCGCGCTCATTAATCCCATCGAGGTCTTTAGGATCGCGGCGATTAGCCTGTTTGATCCGAATTTAGCCGTTATCGGCGTGGCGTCAAACTTCGTGCTAAACAACTTTAGCGTATTTGGCTTTGTGCTTTACTCGATTTTTTACCCGCTGATTTTAGGCGCGATTATGCTTGTGGGCGGATATTTTATCTTTAGCAGCAAGGATTTAGTGTAAATTTGACTCGTTTGAGGAGTCAAATTTACGTCGCTTCACTAGCTTTGGCGGGCTTAAATTTAACTCGCAACTTTAAGCCCTTTTCATCAAATTTGACCAAATTTACGGGCGTCAAATTTTGCCGCCATAAATTTACCGCTCAAATTTAAGCTTCCTCCGCCGTGCCTAAATTTCCCTCACCAGCAACAAGCTCGGCCGCTAGCTTTTTACTTGATTTAAAGTCCACCTTACCCGTTCCCAGCACCGGTACACTATCTACTTTATAAATCTTTGAAGGCTGCATGATAGAAGGTATCGCAGAAGCCCTGATGCGCGCGGCCACGTCCTCCTCGCTTATCTCGCCGCTAAATAGCATGACGACTTGCTCGCCTTTTTTCTCGTCGGCGACGTTGGTGCACACAAAAGTAACCTCATCGCCCAGCACGCCTGAAATTTGAGCCTCGACCGCGCCTAGACTTATCATCTCGCCGCCGATTTTGGCAAAGCGAGATAGTCTATCCGTGATCGTTAGGAAGCCAGCCTCGTCCAAAAAGCCGATGTCGCCGCTGTTGTAGTAGCGCACGCCGTCTAGCTCGACGATCGCCTCTTTCGTACGCTCCTCGTCCAGATAGTAGCCCTTCATCACCTGATGGCCACCGATTAGGATTAGGCCGGCCTGTCCGTTTTCTAGCTTTGCTAGGCTTGTAGGATCGCAGATTCTTATTATCGTGCCCGCAGTCGGTAGACCCACGCTGCCCTCTTTTGAAAAAACAAGCTCTTTAAAAAACTCGGGCTCTAGCACGTTTGCGGTATTTACGCTAACGACGGGCGTAGTTTCGGTCGTACCGTAACCCTCGTAAATTTCGACGCCGAATTTCATCTTAAACTCGCGCTTAACGGCCGCGTTTAGCTTCTCCGCACCCGCGATGGCGTAGCGGATCGTAGAAAACATCAGCGGATTTAGCTTTTTGTTTTTGGTATAGAGCCTAAAAAACGTCGACGTGCCAAACATTATCGTCGCGTGATATTTGGCGACCATCTTGCCCACGGCAAAGGCGTCGGTGGGATCGGGCACGTGAGCGGAGGCGATACCCTCGCTAAGCGGGAAAAATGTCGCCGCGGTAAGCCCGAAAGAGTGAAATATCGGTAGCGATGCCAAGATCACGTCGTTGCCGCCGGTATTTACGATCTCTGAAATTTGCTTGATATTGGCCATTATATTTTTATGCGTTAGCACGATGCCTTTTGGCGTGCCCTCGCTGCCGCTGCTAAAGAGTATCGCCGCCTCGTCGTCGATGCGAACGTCGCGAAAATAAATAAGCTCGAGCAGCCAGCGCGGCATCAAAACCGCCTTTAACATCGCGCAAATTTTATCTGCTTTGCTTATGCCCTGCGCGACGTCTTCGAGGTATATGAGCCTGCCTTTTAGCGACTCTTCGAGCTCAAAGCCGCGAGCCTTTAGCTTGGCGATAAACTGACGCGATGTGATTATGCTTTTTAGCTTTGCCTTATCCGCGCAGCCGATCAAATTTTGCTCGCTAAGCGTGTAGTTTAGATTTACGCTTATCTTGCCTCTGATAAATAGCATCAAATTTATGACGCTACCCATCACCGATGACGGCAGTATCACGCCGACGTTTCGCTCTTTTAAAAACGAGAATTTAAATTTAGACAAAAACACGAGCACCGTAGCGATAACCTTGAGATTGTTTAGATCAGCGCCCGTGCTATCTACCATCGAGCGTTTAAAAAGATTTGCTTTAGCGTGTTTTAGCCAGCTAAACTGCATAGGCTCTAGAGTTTTTAGATACTCGGCCCAGCTAAAAAACGATAGCTCGACTACTTTTTCGCGCACCTGCGGAGCTTTGGTCTCAGGTGCCAAAGGCGCGCCGAAGCTCACCCTGATAGCGCGCTTGCCGTCTATTTTGCGGCTGATTTTTTGGTAGTATTTTTGAGCGCGCGAAAAGCTAGAACCCCAAAGACCGCGCAGATAAAACGGTACGATAACGGAGTTCGTATCGCTTGCGGCTATCTCGTAACCGTGCGCAAACTCGTCTATCTGGCCGTTATAGCTGATATGCCCCTCAGGAAAGAGTGCCACCACGTCGCCCGCATCCAGGCACTCGCGGATCTTTTCTAGCGCGCTTTTACTAGCTCCAGCGCCGATAGGGATCACGTCGAATAAATTTAACAGCCATTTTAGGTACCAAATTTCATAAAAGCTCTTATGCATCGCAAATCTAATCGGACGCGGAGAGGCCATCTGTAGCACCGCCCAGTCTATCCAGCTCATGTGGTTGCCAAGCAGCAACACGCCGCCTTTTTGCGGGATATTTTCGACGCCGTCGACGTTGATCGTATAACCTATCCTAAAAAACGGCATGATAAGCAAACGAGCAAAAAGATGCGGCAGGTACTTTATCGCTACCAGCGCGCAGATAAGCACGCTAAAGGAAGTAATGACGAAAATTTCGGGCGTGCTAACGGCAAATATACTAAACGCCATCGCAAGCAGCAAAAACGCCGCCATAAAGATGTTTTGGATAAAGTTACTGCCAGCTAGCGTGCGGCCCATCTGCTCTTCGGATGTGAAAAACTGGATATTTGCGTTTAACGGCACGATGAAAATGCCGCCGCTAAAACCGAATAAAAACGACGCCAGCGTCATAAACGCAGCACTTGAACCCTGCGCAAACATAAGCAGCGATGCAAAAAGCCCGAGCGCGCCAAAAGGCACGATGCCCATCTCGATGTGATTTTTCGAGTAGCTGCCCGCTAGCGCCGAGCCTGCGACCAGACCGATGGTGCTAACGGCTAAAATCGCCTGCACGATCATGACGTTGTTATCCGCGCTCATAGCCTTGTAGTGAGCGGGGAAAACGGCGATAACCAGCTGCGCCACCGCCCAGAAAACGGAAAGTCCCAGCGTACATAAAAAGGCGTTTTTGTTGTTAAAGATGTGCTTCGTGTTTTCCTTTAGATAACCTAGTTTAAAGTACTTTTTCGCGTCAAATTTAAGCTCCGCGTCGGTTGCCTCGAAAAATGGAATCTTAAACGTAAAAATAGTCTCGGCTACCGAGCAAACGAAAAGTATCGCTCCGATAAACCAGACTGATTTTATCATCTCTCCGGCGTCCGTGCTCGCTACGGTGTAGCTCTCAAAAATCGCCGAAAAAACAAACGAACCAAGCAGTATCGCCACGATAGTAAAGGCCTGTACGATACCGTTTGCAGCACCTAGCTTTTCTGCGTCCGTGATTTTTTTAATCAGGCCGTATTTAGCGGGGCTATATATCGCGCTTTGCACCGCTAGCAGCAGCGTCGTGCCAAACGCCACGTAAAACCAGCCGCAAAGGTAGCTTATAGTGATAAAAAGCGTGAGTAAAATTTCGCTCGCCGCCGCGTATCTCGTGATGCGGGTGCGCGAAAATTTATCGTTTAAAAAGCCCGAAACGCTAAAAAGCATGATGTAGGGCAGCAAGATTAGCAAATTTACGAGCGAGGTCAGGATGATCTGTAAATTTTCATCCTCGATGCTCTTAAAAAGTATGTTTTGGATCGTGATCTTGTGACCAAGTTCGACGACCGCGTTGATAAACATAACGATCAAAAAGGGCAAAAAGCCCCTAACC
>CAUUAH010000029.1:0-14656 GCA_963542985.1 uncultured Campylobacter sp.
TACACGCGTAAGATCGTCGGCAGCGTCAGATGTGTATAAGAGACAGGGCATAGGCGAATCAGAGGGTGAAGGCGCAGCGCAAGAAGCAATCAAAAATGCAATCCAGTCTCCGCTTCTAAGCGACATCACAATAAACGGTGCTGTCGGCGTTCTCGTTCACTTTAAATACCATCCGGATTCTCCTTTCAGCGATATCGAAGAGGCAATGTGCTTGATACAAAATTCAGTCGACGACGATGCTGATATCATATGGGGCACCACAAGCGACGAAAGCTTTGAAAACAATAAAGTTCAAGTTACCATCATCGCAACCGGCTTTCAAGGTAGAGAGGATGAGAATCCTACTGTAGCGACTCCTGCTCCTGCTACGATAAATTCTAAAAATTTATTTTTAGATCAAAGAATAAGCAGACTAAAAGTTAGCGGCGGATACAACAGCGAAGAAGCATCGATAGTTCTTGAAACACCATCTTACATCAGAAACCAAATGGATTAATAAAAGGATTGGGCTTCCAATCCTTTTAAATTTAACTATACCATTGTTTTAAATATCTAAAATAGTACAATTTAAAATCCTATGTAATTCTAAATTTAATACATATTATTGGCCCCAAACACGAAAACATTATATATAACAATAGATTATACCGGCAAATTTAGCTGGGCTTTACATACCACTTGACGAGCTAAAATTTGAGTTCAATAATTTAACAAAATAGTAAAAATGTTAAAAACTGTCTATATAGTAATTTCACGGAACAGCCAAGTTTGCCATTGCACACTCAGAGCAATTAGGTATTTAAAAACAGATCAAACCCTTAGTAAATTTGGCCTTTTAAATACAATTTTGTGCACCTTAGATAATTAGTATTGGATCCTCGCAAGCCAGTCAAATTGGCATACCAGTCAAACCACTGCCACGCGTAAAGATGACACCATTTAGCCGGATCTGTATAGAGGACAAAGACGAGCTCGCCAAGACCAAGCAACACACTCCCCGAACTATTTTATAAGCAAATCAAGTCACAGCAAAATTTAAACACGGCTGCACGCAAAGCTCGCTCGCAGCTAGCGCCAAAATCACGCTCCTAACGCCGCCCTCACCTCGTCGCTCGCCATCTCGATACTCCACACAGGCTCCCATACGAGGTCTATCTCGCACTCTTTTACGCCATCGACGTTTAGCACCGCTGTCTCTACCCAGCTTAGTATCATCTCGTGCAGCGGGCATGAGCGCGTAGATAGCGTCATCGTGACCTTCGCCTTGCCATTTTCGTCGCAAGCTGCGTCGTAAATGAGCCCCAAGGACACAATATCAAAACCTACCTCGGGATCGACGATGTTTGAGAGAGCGGCATAGATTTTTTCTTTCATTTTTCTTCCTTTATTCCAAATTTAGTAAATTTAAAAACATTTACCATATTTATCGCCACCAAAACGATGCTAACGAGCAGGCTAGCCACGCCGCAGTGCGCGAGCGATTTTATCTCCAGCCAGACCCCAAGTTCGTAAAGCGCAAGTCCAAGAGCATTAAAGCCGATGCCGATATACGCGGGCTTTTTAAGGATCATCTGATCTAGCAGAGGCACTTTTGTCTTACCGACAAAAGGCGCCACGTAGTGGTACCAGATGAGAAACGGTGCGATCTTGTAAAGATGGGCTGCGATAAATGCGAACAAAAAGCCGTAAATCAGCATAAACACCGCCATATCGTATCTATCCGCCGCGACAAAAACGCAAAACAGCACAAAGGCCGCGAGCGAAAGAGCGATATTTACATTCCAGTAGTCATACGCCTTGCGGACACGTTTTTTTAGGATATATAGCGCCTCGGCGACAAAGCAAATAATCGCCGCTCCAAACGCAAAGTACGCGTAAATCTCGCCAAAAAAGAGCAAAACGCCAGCCAAAATATAAAAACCAAAGGCAAATTTGCTAAGCGTAAATTTTAGATCGTGTGCCAGAGCAAACATCGGCAGCAGCACGGTCGCCACGCCGACGATGATAAAAAAGACAAAGCCGAGCACGAAATAGACGTGAAATTTAAGCGCGAACATAAAATCCATCGGCAAAGTGCCCGAAAGTATCATCAAAAGGCAAAATCCAAGCGAGATGCCGGCGAGTAAAAATACCGCCGAAACAAAGAGCATAAATGCTGCGAAGCTCTTTTTTTCATTGTCCATAAAGCTAACGATATAGGTCGTGCCAAAAAACAGCAGTGCGAGAAAAAGCGCCATGCCGCCGCCGTGTATGAAGCCCGTTTTGCCGCTGATCATCCCGTAGCTCATCAGGGCCACGCCCGCGCAGTAAAGGGCTAAATTTGCCACCGCGCCCTTGATCGTTGAAAACGGCTTTTCTAATATCACAGAAGTTAGCTGATACAGGGCGCCGATGATGATGCTCATAACAAATCCAACGAAAAACACGTGTAAAAATCCCGCCGTCTCAAGCCCCGCGATCGTCTCAAAATCAGCCGCGAAAAAGGCTGGAATACTCGCGATCAAAAAGCAAATGCCCGCGATAAAATAACCGCCGACTAGCTTAAAGGGCGGCGCAAAGGTGTTTAAAAGCATAGCTTATCTCAGTGGCAAAGGCTCGTATCTACGTTTTTGACGTCTGCGCCATGCTTTAGGCTAAAGGTCATCTTGACCGCCCCGCCCTCCAGATCCTCACGCTCGATGTCAAACTGCTCCTCTATTTTAGGGATCAAACCGGCTGGGAATTTATGATTTACCATCACAATTTTGGTGTTTTGATTTGCAAATTTGATCGCTACTAGCGCATTTACCATAGGCTCAGGCGGTACGCACGGGCGGCTGTCAAATCCGACGAAATCCACGCCACCCTGGCTATATCTATAAAACGGAACCGTCGCGCCCTCAGCGTTAAACTGCTCGGCGTTTTTGAAAAAATCGCTCATTTTTTATCCTTGTTTTAAATTTGGATAATTATACTCTTATTTTGCGCGCGGGCGTCTTGACCTTGCTTAAGGGATTAAATTTTAAATTTGACGGACATGGCGTTAAATTTGAGCGGCAAAACCCGAGCGTTGAAGGTGTGAAATTTGAGATGAGATAAAATTTGGCGGCGTAAATTTGACCGCCGATTAAAAGATGAAGCACCGCCTAGCAGTACTGCTTGTAGCCTTTTTTGCAGAGCTGTTTCTTACCCTCTTGTTTTAGGATTTCGTTTTTGCTCTCGCCGTTATAGGTCGAGTTTTGGTCGCTGCCGCCGACCTTTTCGCCGTTTACGTAGATATTGGCCGCGTACAGCCCAGCCAAAAACACCAAGAAAATCAAAATTTGCTTCATAAATCGCTTTCAATTAAATTTAATTTCCAAAGCGCAAGCAAATCGCAGTCCAAATTTAAAGTCCGGTAAGTCAAATTTGAGAAAATTTAGTAGATCACAAGCAGGGCGTGACAAAAGCGCCGTCCACCCTGCTGAATAAATAAAAGCGGCAAAACGACGCAGTCAAATTTACGCCGCCTCGACGCCAAACAATCAAATTTTAGTGTAAAAAGTGGCGTACGCCCGTAAAATACATCGCCATGCCGTGCTCGTTTGCCGCAGCTACAACCTCGTCGTCGCGGATGCTGCCACCAGGCTGTATCACGGCCTTTACGCCCGCCTCGCTTGCGATATCGATGCTATCGCGGAACGGGGAAAACGCCTCGCTAGCAAGCGCACAACCGCGTAAATCAAGCCCCATATCGCGCGCCTTCGCCACTGCTGCACGTGCGGCATCCACGCGGCTCGTCATACCCATTCCGATGGCGACTACGGCGCTGTTTTTCACGTAAACCACGCAGTTACTTTTCGTGAGCGCCGCGACTTTCCACGCGATTTCGAGGTCTTTTAGCTCAGCCTCGCTGGCTGCGCGCGCGGTTTGCAGTTTCATATTTTGTAGCTCGCTAGCTTTCACCTCGTCGCTTTGCTGATAGACAAAGCCGCCATCAACGTGCTTGAAGTCGTATTTGTCATTTGCGCGCTGTAAAAATTTATTGCCCTGAGTGAAAATTTTGATACGCTTTTTGGCTTCAAATACCGCAAGCGCGTCCTCGTCCACGTTTGCGGCGATGATGACCTCGACGTAGATTTCGTTGATTTTCTCGGCCAAGGCGCGGTCTAGCGTGCCGTTTATCGCCACGACGCCGCCGTATGCCGAGACGGGATCGCATTTTAGCGCTTCGACGTAGCTCTCGAGTAGATTTGATTTTACGGCAAAGCCGCAAGCGTTGGCGTGTTTTACGATGGCGACCGCAGGTGCAGCGTCAAAGCTGCTTGCTAGTGCTAAAGCCGCGTTTATATCGGTGATGTTGTTAAAACTAGCTTCGCCTTTTAGCGCGGTAAAGTTGTTGCTGAAAAAATAATCAAACTCATATAGCGCGCCCTTTTGGTGAGGGTTTTCGCCATATCTCGCATCAAATACTTTGCTGCCTGCGATAAATTTCATCTCGCCAAAGCCGTCATTAAAGCGCTCGTTCATGTAGTTTGCTATCATCGAGTCGTATGCCGCGGTGTGCTCGTAGGCTTTTATCATCAAATTTCGCCTAAAAACGGCCTTCTCGCTCTCGTCCGCGCCACCTATGACGCGCAAAACCTCATCATAATCAAGCGGACTCGTGACGATATAAACGCTGGCGAAATTTTTAGCCGCCGATCGCACCATCGCAGGGCCGCCGATGTCGATATTTTCGATGATCTCATCAAAGTCGTCGGTGCGGATAGTGGTTTGTTTAAACGGATATAAATTTACGCAAACTAGATCGATGCCGCCGATGCCGTGCTGTGCGGCTTGGCTCACGTGGTTTGCGTCGTTTCGCTTGTGCAAGATGCCGCCGTGAATTTTTGGGTGCAGGGTTTTTACGCGCCCCTCAAACATCTCGGGCGAGCCTGTGTATTCGCTCACTTCGACTGCTTTTACGCCCTGCTCTTTTAGCAGTTTGTGCGTACCGCCCGTGCTTAATATCTCAAAACCGAGTCGCTCGAGTCCTTTGGCAAACTCTACGATGCCTTCTTTATCGCTGACGCTGATTAATGCTCTCATTTATATTCCTTTCTTTTTTGGGCTTTTCTTTTTCTACTTATGCTTCGTTAGCTTTTAAATTTTAAGCTCGATGAACGATATGTTCTATCTACGCTTAAAATTTAAAACCCGCCTCGCATAAGCGAAAAATAATGCGCCCGGTTATTGCCGATTTGTTTTTTGGGTGCTTTTTGATACTTTGCAAAATCCATCTCGTCCGCTCGCGGCTACGAGCGTAGCGAGGTAGAAAATACCGCGCCGAAATTTGGATTAATTTTACAGAAATTTGACTAAATTTTAAAAATCTAAAGGCGAAGTATTTTTGATTTAGACGCGGCGGTTTTCAATTTTACGACGGGAGTTACCGAGTGGGTAATGACCGAGTAAAATTGAAAACCAACAAAGTATAAATCAAAAAGACAAGCCTCTAAGCCGCACGTTGTTTTATGGTCTCATACGCCTCATTTATCTCTTGCAGTTTTCGGGTACTCTTTTCTATCATCTCCTCACTCTCGCCGCGCCCCATAAGGATATCTGGATGATATTTTTTTACAAGTTCGCGGTAGCGCTTTTTTACCTCGTCAAACGGCGCGTCCTCTTTTAGACCAAGCACTGCATATGGGCTTTTCATGCGCATTTCGTAAGGGTTTCGCCGCGTCTGTCTTTGATCGTAAAATGCCTCAAACCTAGCTAGTATCGCCTCAAAAATGCCCTCATCAAGCCCAAACCCAGAGGCAATCTGCTCGATGATATTGTGCTCGCTTTTACTAAAATTGCCGTCGATGTAGGCCAAATTTAGTAAAAAAGATATCTTTGCAGCTGCGGCGTCTTGACTCAGACGGAAGCGATCTCGGTACTGCCGCGCGATAAAATATGCGTTATGCACTGTCTCTTTTTCGCGGTTATAGATCTGTTTTAGCTCCGCTCTCATCGCTACGTCGTTACCGAGTCTGAGAGTGATATCGTCTAGCGTCTCGCTGATGAGGCGAGCTTCTAGCTCATTTACCCTGCCGTCGCTTTTGGCAACTTTAGCAAGTAGGCTAACTAGAAATTTCGCCTCTTCAAACATTGCTCTTTTTCGCGAACCGCCTAAATTTGCGGGATTTTGGCTGAAATTTGAGACCAGATAGTAAATCCCGTAAAATATCAAAAACCAAAAAATGAAACTCAAAATATCACCATAAATGATAAATCGTATTTTTGAGCTTGCCGCCTACTAGCTCGTTTTTACGCCACGAACTCTCGTCGTTCATCACGTTCCAGCGGCGCTCGTCGGGGCGATAAAACCAGTCTTTGTCGATCTGATAATAAATCTGCTTGCCGTTTGCTTCGATGATGTTGGCGATGTTGTTATCATGGTAGCTGTTCTCGTCGTAGTCGGTAAAGGCGCGCTGTCCCATCTCGGAGTAAAGAAGCGTTAGCTCTTGGAGCATCTCGTTTAGTTCGTTGTCCATCTTTTGCACGTGCAGTCCGATCTCCTCGGCCTCGCGGAAAAGTATCGGATAGTCATGCGCCGGATAGTCGCTGTTTAGGCGCTCGGAGATGTTTTGGATCTTTGATTCGTCGGTCATATGGTAGCGCAAAAGCTCGCAGCAAATCTTTAGCGAGAGCGAGCTGGCGCGGTCTACTGCGCCGAAAACCAGCGGATGGATATAGTTGTATAGCGATTTATACGGGTTTTCGTCGTTGTCTTTTTCGTGCATTTTCCATAGTTTTATCACGCGGTTTAGCTCGTCCATCGATACACTAACGCGCTCGTTGCCGTTATCTATCGGGCTCATCGCGTGCTTTAGCGAGGTATCGACGGCGGTCAAGTACGCCAGCGGACCCATCACGATCTCGTTTGCGCCTAGCGCCATCATCGTCGCAGCCGACGCGCAGTTAGCAGGGATGAGAGCGGTGATGTTTTTGCAGTAGTTTCGCAGAGTACTGATGATACGAAGTGCTGCGATACCGCTGCCGCCGTCGCTTTTGATGAACAAAAACGCGTTTTCTATCTTTTTGCCCTTTAAAATTTCATACATCGCGCTCGCGTCGTTACCGCAGACGCTGCCCGCGTTTGAGTTGTAGTAGGTGATGAGCGTGCCGCCCAGTTTGGCCTCGACCGCCTTTAGTACCTGCTGAGTCTCGCTAAATAGTACCGGCGGCTTAGCTACGCTTTTTTGATCCATTCCTCTGCCCTCCTTTTGCGGCTGTTCTTCTTCTTTGTTGTTTAAAAAGTCTTTCCAAGACATCTACTTTCCTTTCAAATTTTGATTCAAATTTTCACGGTCTTTTAATATCGCTTGCAAAATTTGGCGCTAAAATGCTTGAGCAAACGCCGCCGAGACGAGCCAAATTTAGCAAGCATCAAATTCACGCCGCTCAAATTTAGCCAGTCCAAACCCGCCTCGCCAAAATTGGGCGTCAAATTTTAGTCCTCTTGGCGGATGATTGCGGCAAATTTATTAAAATAAACCTCGCTCACGTCGCTTAACTTTTCCTCGATATCGTTTAGTTTAAATTTATCTCCGCCCACGCTGCCGATTTTTTCAAATTTGACGCCGTGTTTTGGGGCTAGAGATTCAAATTTAGCCTCGTCTTTTACGCCGACGATCGCGCGCGAAAAGCTCTCGTCAAAGATGAAATTCGGCTTTTTAACGTCAAATTTGCACTCCGCGCCAAGCCCGCTTAGGCACGCCATTTTTGCTAGCGTTATGGCTACGCCGCCCACGCCTACGCTGTTTGCAAACTCTAGCGCGCCCGATTTATTTGCCTCGATGACTAGGTCCCACAGCGCGCGCTCTTTTTTATAGTCTACCGCAGCTAGCTCGCCGCACACCGCGTCAAATAGCGCCTTAGCGTAAAGCGACGCGGCAAATTCGCCCTTCGTCTCGCCAAGCACGTATATCGCCGTGCCGGCGCGCGTAAAGACGCTCGGAAGGCTCGCGTTTGCGTCCTCGTTTACGCCCACCGTCACGATCGCGGGCGTCGGATAGACGCTCACGCCCTCAGTGTCGTTATATAGGCTCACGTTGCCGCTCACGACGGGCGTATTTAGCTCGCGGCAAGCCTCTTTGATACCCTCGCAGCCCTGCGCGAACTGCCACATGACCTCGGGATTTTGCGGATTGCCGTAGTTTAGGCAGTCGGTGATGGCTAGAGGCGTCGCTCCGCTCATCGCGACCTTTCGTCCGGCCGCCGCGACCGCTCTAGCCGCGCCGTTTTTGGGATTGACGAAATTTGCCCGCGGGTCGCACTGCGCCGCCATCGCGATCGCCCTACCCGTTTCTTTCACGCGGATAACCGCAGCTCCGAGGAGCCCCGGTTGTTTGATCGTGTTTGTTTGGATATTGGCGTCGTATTGATCGTAGATTAGCGACTTGTTTAGCACCTCTGGCTCGCCAAGCAACTTCCAAAACGCGGTTTTATTATCCGCGTTCCCCGGGATTTGTAAATTTTTGATTTCGTCTAGGTATTTTGGGCGCGCAGTCGGTCGGTCAAGTACCGGAGAGGCTTCGCTAAGCGGCGCTATCGGTATCTCGCCCGCTAGCTCACCGTGCCAATAAAGCTCCATCACGCCGCTACTTGTCACCTCGCCGATGATTTCGGCGTCGAGATCCCATTTTTTAAATATCTCGAGTATCTTTTGTTCGCAGCCTTTTTTGGCGCAGATGAGCATGCGCTCCTGGCTTTCGCTCAGCATTAGCTCATAAGGCGTCATGCCGGTTTCGCGCATAGGTACGCGGTCTAGATACATCTTCATACCGCTGCCGCTGCGTCCGGCCATCTCAAAGCTACTAGACGTTAGCCCAGCCGCGCCCATATCCTGGATACCCACGACGTAGTCGGTTTTAAACAGCTCCAAGCACGCCTCCATCAGTAGCTTTTCGGCAAACGGATCGCCTACCTGCACAGTCGGGCGCAGAGACTTGTTCGCGTCGTTAAAGCTATCGCTCGCCATCACGGCGCCCCCGAGCCCGTCGCGGCCGGTCTTTGAGCCGACGTAGATCACGGGATTGCCGATACCTTCGGCTCTGCCGTAAAATATCTCGTCGCTCTTACAAAGCCCGAGCGCAAATGCGTTTACTAGGATGTTGCCGTTAAAACTAGGATCAAAAGTCGTCTCGCCGCCGATAGTAGGTATGCCCATGCAGTTGCCGTAGTGAGCGATGCCTGCGACCGCGCCTTTTAGCAGGTAGCGCTGTTTTCTCGCGTTTTCGCTCTCGCCCCTCACCTCGCCAAATCTCAGCGAGTTCATATTAGTCACGACCCGCGCGCCCATCGTAAATACGTCGCGCAGTATCCCGCCCACGCCCGTCGCCGCGCCCTGAAAGGGCTCGATGAAGCTCGGGTGGTTGTGGCTCTCCATCTTAAACACCGCCGCGACGCCGCCTCCGACGTCGATGACGCCCGCGTTCTCGCCGGGACCTTGGATCACCCACGGAGCTTTAGTCGGGAAGCCGTTTAGGTACTTTTTACTCGACTTGTAGCTGCAGTGCTCGCTCCACATCGCGGAAAATATCCCAAGCTCGAGCAAATTGGGCTCTCTGCCTAGGATCTTTAGGATCTCTTCGTACTCTTGGTCGCTGATTTTATGCGCTTTTACGGTAGCTTTGTCCATTTTTAGCCTTTAAAAAATTTTGGTTGATTTTACTTAAATTCGCATAAAAACTTGATAAACCAAAGAGACGAAAACGAGGCAAATTTGACGGGTGAAATTTGACGCTGCATGCAAATTTATACTACTGCCTTTTTCATATCTATATAGGATATTTGCGCCGAGTTATAAAACTAAACGATTTAAAAGCACCTAACTCTTAATTAAGAATAAATTCGGCTCTAAATTTAGCCAAATAAAAACTAGCATTTTTGAGATGCGGGTCTCGGAGGGTAACTAAATTTTAGGCAAAAACCGCATTTTGCATTAAATTTTATTTCACAACTCAAAGCTCGCGCAGTTTTTCAAACTCCTTTCAGACCTCTTTTTCGCCCGAATTGCACGACATTTTGAGATACTTTTTCATCTTTTGCACATACTCGTCAGTCATCCCGTCCCGAGCCTTATCAAAAAATTTAACATAAAAACAATCCATCCCGCCGCGCTCGTCGCAGCTCTTTTGAAAAAACGCCGACGCCGCCTCGCCGCCGACAAGCAAGACCTGATAGTGTTTAGCAGCATTTAGGCATTCGCGCCCCTCGTCAGACTCGCACGCTAGCTTCGTGCAGGCTAGCTTTGAGTCGCGCTCGCCCTTCGAGTTGCAGACTTTTTGCAGTGCTGCCAACCCCTTTTGTCTGTCGTAAAAAGCACCGCTTTCATCCAAACGCTTGTCCGCTAGCTGCATGCATGAAGCCATACTAAACGGCAAAATCGATCCGCAAAATGCCTCTAGCATTTTTACTTCTTTTCGGTTGCGAGCGGTATCTGCGGTCAAATTTACATCCTCTGACGCGTCGCCGGCAAAAACAGAATTTACGACAACCGCAAAAATCAAAATTTTAAACGGATTCATGTTTTTCTTTTTATATCGTCAGTTCTACGCAAGAGCGTCAGACGCTATGTAAATTCGGCGGGCGATTACCCGCCGCAAATGCCTACTTGCTCGGCATACTATAGTAGCAAAGTATGTTTAGCAGGATGCGTCCTTGCTTTTTGACGTCTTGTTCGATGACGTCTTGTCTAAATTTCGCAGAGGTCGCCTGCTCTTTAGCTTCGGCTAGCTTGCTACTCGGTAGGTTAAATTTAAAGTCTAAATTTTTTATCTCAAAGCCTTTGTTTCCGACTATCTTCGCGTCGATCACGGTGGCGAAAAACTCGTCAGACGCGCCCACGTAGTAGTTCGTCACGCTTCTAGCGCTTATAGGTTCGCCACCAAAAAACGCCTTGCAAACGGGAGATTTTTGCGCGCTATAAATCACGCTCTCAAGGATCCCGCCGCCAAATTCGTAAAACTTAAATTTCTTTGAGTTTTGTAGCTTTTTTATCTCGTTTTTATCGCTCAAATCTACATTTTTACCGCTATCTAGATCAATCACTATCAGAGTTTTTACGCCGTCGCCGCTTGCATAAACCCAGCCTAGATTTTGGCTCGCCGAGTCGCTCTCGCCCGGCGATTTCACCTCGGCCCTACCCATGTAGTCGCCGAATTTTTCCTCGGTTTTGCCGCCGCTCATCTCGTAGACCGTAGTCTCGGTTATAAATCCGATCTGCTGTATGCTAGCGTCGTTTTCCATATATGTACGCCACGCTCTCTCGCCGCCCATATCGCCTGTGATGGCCGCGCAACCGCTAAACGCTAATGCCATAGCAACCGCTGCCGCAGTCTTAAAAATCATCGTATTTTTCATTTTTATCCTCTTTACTTCTCGCTCAAAGAGCAAATTTGATTAAGCCTCGGCTCATACCCGCGCAACTCGTTTTGGATTTTTTCCTCAAATTTAGGCGTTTTTTCGGCGGCCTTTTGCGGGCCGTCTGGATTTGTAAAATTTTCTATATGAGATTTTAAAAGTAGCGCGCCGCTTTTGGACGAAATTTTTGCCTGCGTTATAACGGCCGTGAAATGCAGCTTTTCTGAATTTTGCGTATCATAGTAGCTAGATACGGATTTCACGCTAACGTCGCCGCCTTTTTTAAATGCCTCGCAAACCGAAATCGGCGCCTCAAAAACCGCTACCGTCGTCAAATTTGAGCTAAATTCATAAAATTTGATCCGCCGAGCATCCCAAAGCTCGGTCACGCTCGCTTCGTCTTTTAGATCAAACTCCGCCTCGGTATCGGCGTCCTTTAGCATAAACGCTCTATCGCCGCTTTTATAGACGGCCCCGAGCCTAAAAGGTAGCCTGCTGCCCTCTTTTTTAGTAAGAGCAAAGCCTGTAGTCTCGCCGTCTTCAGGCTGAGTACGAAAATCGCGAGAGAAAAACGCCGTCAAAAAGGCGACCTCCCTAACGGTGCCGTCAGTACCCAGATATCTCGTCCAGCCATCCTCCGGAACGTCGATATTTGAGACGTCTTGCTCTACTTTGTTTGCGCTGCTAGTAATGCTCGCGCAACCGCTAAATGCCAAGGCTGCGACGGCCGCTAGAAATAATTTTTTCATCTCGCGTTCGCGTTTAAATTTGATAAAAGCGATCAGTTTTTAGGCGCGGCGCAAACGATGTTTGATAGGATTCGCTCCTGTTTTTTAGCGTCGGCATCTATGACTTTGCTCCTAAATTCCGCCGATCGAGCCCGCGTCTGCGTGCTAGCAAGCTTGCCGTCGCTAACGAAAAATTTAAAGTCTAGATTTTTGATCTCGGCGCTTTTGCCCTTTTTCACTCCGATATCCATCAAAGTCGCGAAAAACTCGCTATTGTCGGCGCTTTCTTTATCGTAATAATTAGTTACGGCATGAGCTTTTACCGTCTTACCCGCCGCAAAACTCTCGCACACGGCGCCCGAGTCCGCGCTAAAAACTACGCTCTCTAATATGCCGCCGCCAAACTGATAAAATTTGACCTTTTTAGCCCCTCTTAGAGTCGCAAGCTCGTTTTTATCGCGCATATTTATGTACTGGTAGCCAAATTTTTCCTTATCGTTAAGCTCCAAAACTATAAACGAAACCCCGTTTTGCGCGTACATATCGCCAAGCTTCAGGTTTTGACCGTCTTTTTTTATGAGCGCCATGCCGATGATATCGCCGTTTTTTTGCGCGTAGGTTGCGCTCAAATTTTCTGAGAAAAATGCGACATCGCCGACGCTGCCGTCATTTTCTAGATATTTGATCCAGTCCGGTTCAGGTGATACTACGCTACTTGCTAGATGATCCTGCGAAGGCATGCAACCGCCCAGCAACGCAGCTAGAGCGGCTATAGATAAGATTTTTTTCATTATTCTTCCTTTCTTAAAATGATTTTGATCATTTTCCAAGACAAAAGTTGCTAAACATTTCGTCTAAAATTTCGCTTCGCTCAAACGGCTTCGTGATTGACGAGATCTGCTCTATTGACGCATTTAGCTCATAAGCAAAAAGCTCAAGCTCGGACTCGGCAAGCAAATTTAACGCTCTTTTTATCGCTTCACTCGCCGCCTCGCAGCTTGAAATTTGACGAGTGGAATTTAGTAGTATCTCGCTCGTCTCCTGCGCGTCGAGATAGGCTTTTAGGCTATTTATTATCTCGTCCGTTCCTTGCTTTGCGCAAATTTGTATCGGATTTTCGGGACTTGTAAAATTAACGCCGAGGTCGCATTTATTTAGAACGTAAAAAATCTTTTTTTGCGAGTTTCTTAAAAGCTCTAGGATCTCGTTATCCTGCTCATCCGCCTCCTGCGACGCGTCAAAAACAGCCAGGATGACGTCGGCCTCCTCGATAGCTCGCAGCGAATACGAAATGCCTATTTGCTCGATCTTGCCCGCGTTTTTGCGGATGCCTGCAGTGTCGATGATGCGCACTAGATGAGTGCCGATTTTTAGAGCTTCTTCGATGCTGTCCCTAGTCGTGCCCGCCTCGTCGCTGATGATCGCTCGCTCGTAGGATAAAAGCGAGTTTAAGATCGAGCTTTTGCCAACGTTTGGTTTGCCAACTATCGCTATTTTAAAGCCCTCGAGCAACCCTTTTCTACTCTGGCTTATGGCGACGATTTTATCTAGTTTGGAGCTGTTTTGGTTTAGCATTTGACTGATACTTTCTAGCAGATCAGCAGGCAGATCATCGTCGGCGTAGTCTATGCTAGTCTCTACAAATGCCAGAGTTTTTACGAGCTCGGAGCGGATTTCATCCACAAATTTAGCTAGATCGCCTCTCATCGTGCGGGCGATGATTTTGACGCTATCCTCGCTTTTTGCGTTGATTAGCGAATTTATCGCCTCAATCTTGCTAAAATCCATCTTGCCGTTTATGAGAGCGCGCTTACTAAACTCTCCTGCGCGCGCGAGTCTGGCGCCGTTTTTTATAAGCTCGCCCAGGATCAAATTTGCCACCACTAGTCCGCCGTGGAGCTGAAACTCCACCACATCCTCACCCGTAAAGCTGTGCGGAGCTTTAAAATAAATAAGCAAGGCTTCGTCTATGAGCTCGCCATCGGCGTAAATTTTAGTTAGAGTCGCGTAACGCGGGACAAGAGAGGTGATTTTGGTGAGTTTTAGAGCTAGGCCAAGGGCGTCTGCGCCGCTTAGCCTGATGATGGAGATCGAGCCTACGCCGTGCGCGGTGGCGACGGCGGCTATGGTCTCGTTCATTTTTTGATAAAGTCGTTCACGACTACGAACTGCCCGTCGCTATTTGACTTTACGCTTACGTATTTGTCGGGGAATTTTTCGCGCAGTTTTTCAAGGGCGATCTTGACCAAAACGCCGTCTAAAGACTTGGTTTTAGCCTTGCCCGTTTCCTCCACGCGCTCGATTATACCTTTTAGATACTGATCGATCGCTGCTTCTTGATTTTGCAAAAATTGCGCGATCTCAAGACGCACCGCAAGGCCGTATTTTGAGCTAATCCAATTATAAAGCAAATACGAAATCGCCTTGTAGCGGTAGCCCTCCTTGCCAATGAGTAGCGCCGCATCCTCGCCGTCAAGCTCGACTATCACGGTCTCGTCGTCAAATTTACGCACGTCTATCTTGTTTATCTGTCTCTTATACACATCTCCGAGCCCACGAGACTAGCGCTCATC
>CAUUAH010000030.1:0-14166 GCA_963542985.1 uncultured Campylobacter sp.
ATGAGCGCTAGTCTCGTGGGCTCGGAGATGTGTATAAGAGACAGCACTAATCTTTTCTAATCGCGTATTTTCCGCTTCCGCTAAAGATAATGCAAAGCGATAAAGCGATGTAAAGATATAAAATCTCGGCCTTAAAGCTGCCGACGTTTGTAAGCTCAAGTAAATTTCCAAGTCCGTGGTAGGCGTATATTATCGTTAGACTCGTGCCGATTACGAGTAGCGCGCCGATCCTTGAAAATATTCCCAGAATTATCATTATCGGCGCAACAACCTCGCCTATATAGGAGCCGTAAGCCACAATCTCAGGCAATCCGGCTTTTGCCAAAATACTCTTTACGCCGCCTACGCCGTGTAAAATTTTCGCGAATCCGTGCATAAAAAGGCAGACGCCAAGCCCCAATCTCGCAAACAAAATTCCTAAATCAAAATTTTTCATTTTTGCTCCGAATTTTCAAATTTCAAGAATTGATTTTATCCGATTAGTTTTAAAGCGAGGTAAATTTAAGCCTCGCCGAATTTGGCGAGGCTTAGGGGGGGGGTTAAGTTTTAGTTTTGTTTTAGCTTGATCTTTTGATCTTGATAAAGACCCGTTCCAACAGGGATCATGCGTCCTAGGATGACGTTTTCTTTTAGACCCTCGAGGTGGTCGATCTTAGCTGCAATCGAAGCCTCGGTTAGCACTTTTGTCGTCTCTTGGAACGATGCGGCCGAGATTACGCTGTCGCTTCCGATAGCCGCGCGAGTAACGCCTAGCAAAATAGGCTCGGCGATCGCAGGATTACCGCCCATTCGCATTATGCGCTCGTTTTCTTCCTTAAATCTCGTTCGAGAGATCATATCGCCGGTGATAAAATTCGTATCGCCGCTATCTACTATCTTGACCTGTCGAAGCATCTGAGAAACGATGATCTCGATGTGCTTATCGGCGATCGCAACGCCTTGAGAACGGTAAACTTGCTGAATTTCGCTGATCAAATAATAGTGCAGCGCCTTCTCGCCCAAAATTCTCAAAACGTCGTGGCTTGAGATTAGTCCGTCGGTTAGCTTCTCGCCAGCGTGGATAAATTCGCCGTCGCGAACCTGAATTTGACGAGTTTTGTCTATCAAATACTCGGCAGCCGCGCCGTCGTCGGCCTCGATTACGATGCGCTCTTTGGAGCGAAGCGGTTTTTCAAATCTTACGGTGCCGTCGATTTCAGCGATGATAGCCGTATTTTTCGGACGTCTAGCCTCAAATAGCTCAGATACGCGCGGCAAACCGCCCGTGATGTCTTTTGACTTCGCGACAGCCTTAGGCGTCTTAGCCAGGATATCAGCTTGCTTTACCACTTCGTCGTTGGCTACGAATATCGCGGTTTTTGGCTCTAGCTGATAGCGGATCATTTTGCCCTCATCGGTGCTGATAACGATCGTAGGCTTGATGCCCGAAGGCAGATACTCGTTGATAACTAGACGGCTCTGGCCGGTCGCCTCGTCGTACTGCTCGGCGGCGCTATAGCCTGGCTCGATGTCCTCGTATGTCACTCTACCGGCAGCCTCGGCAATGATCGGCGTAGAGTACGGATCCCACTCGGCTATGATAGTTTTCTCTTGGCTTTCAGGCTCCGAGATGACCGCTTTGCTATCTACGATGTCGCTATCGTTTGCTTTGATGATAGAGTTTCGCGGGATGTAGTAGCGAACCGCCTCTCTATCGTCCTCATCGGCAACCACGACAAATAGTCCCTTTTCTGTTACGACGTGGCCTTTTTTGATATTTCTTAAGCGCTCTAAATAATCGCCCTTCAAGATATAAAATTTAAGCACGCCGTTTGCGCTGGCAAGGATTTTCTTAGCGATCGGCTCGCCATCTTCTACCTTTATCTCGCTAGCAAAAGGGATACGTTTCGGTACGTTCCAGCCCTCCTTAATGACCTCTGCGATACTTTCGTTCTCTTTGACCAAATCGCCGTCGACATAAGGGATATAAATTTTACCCTCGACCTTACCGCTAACGCCGGCTAACTCGTTAGGTTTAGCCAGATCGCCTCTTCTTAGCGTATATTTAACTTCTTCTTTTTTACCTTTTACGATTATGTTTACGTCTTCGTGGGCAACCTCGATCTCGATCTTTCCGTCAAACGGAGCTTTGATCTTAGGCTCTACGAGCAAGACAGCCGAGTTTCTGCGATTTGCCACGATTCTCTTACCGCCGTTTTCGTAAACGTTTAGATTGTAGTATCTTATAAAGCCCTCTTTTTGTGCTACGACTTGGTAGTCTTGCTGCTCTGTAGATGCCGTACCGCCGATGTGGAAAGTTCTTAGCGTTAGCTGAGTACCAGGTTCGCCGATAGATTGAGCCGAGATGATACCGACTGCTTCGCCCGGTTTTACTAGCTTACCTTCGCCCAAATTCACGCCGTAGCACTTCGCGCAGACGCCTTTTGCCGCTTTGCAAGTTATCGGCGTTCTGATACTGACTGATTTTATACCCGCTTCGGTTATCGCTTTTGCTTTTTCTTCGTCTATCAGAGTACCTTCGCTAAACAACACTTCATTTGCTATCGGATCGATCACGTCGTCGGCTAGTACGCGGCCCAAAATTCTCTCTTCTAGACTCTCGATAAGCTCGCCGTTGTCGGTGATCTCGGTGATCTCGACGCCCTCGTGCGTGCCGCAGTCGTGCATAGTGACTTTCACGTTTTGCGCGACGTCGATTAGCTTTCTGGTTAGATATCCGGCATTCGCCGTTTTTAACGCGGTATCTGCCAGACCCTTTCTGGCACCGTGGGTTGAGTTAAAGTACTCAAGGACGTTTAGACCCTCACGGAAGTTTGATATGATCGGCGTCTCGATGATCGATCCGTCAGGCTTCGCCATAAGACCACGCATACCGGCTAGCTGGCGAATTTGCGCCGCAGAACCTCTCGCGCCGCTGTCAGCCATCATGTAAATCGAGTTAAATCCGCCCTTATCTCCCTGGATAAGTTTCATCATCTCGCCTGCGACGACGTTATTTGTATCCGTCCAGATGTCGATGATTTTATTATATCTCTCGGAGTCCGTTAGCAAGCCTGCGCCGTATTGATTTTGTATCTCGCGGACTTTTTTCTTGGCTTCGTTGATATATTTTTGTTTACTGTCAGGCACGATGATATCAGCGATAGATATAGATATACCTGCTTTTGTTGCGTAACGGAAGCCCAAATTTTTAAGCTTATCCAAAAATCCCGCCGTTACCTCAAGGCCGCCGTTTTTATAGACGTAATCGACCAAATTTGCGATATCTTTTTTCTTCATAACCCTGTTCCACATATTTTCAGGAACGAAATCAGGCAGAATCGAGCGGATGATTAGGCGGCCGGCAGTCGTAAATAGAGTCTTGCCGTCGATCATTGTTTTGATTTTCGAGTGTACTTCTAGGCAGTGCGCTTCCTCGGCGATCATTACTTCATCTACGGATGCGAAAATTTTATTCGCGCCCTTGCTATCGGTCTTTTCTAGGCTTAGGTAGTAAATTCCCAAAACCATATCCTGGCTAGGAACCGTGATAGCCTTACCGCTTGCAGGAAGCAAGATATTCATCGAGCTAAGCATCAAAATTTTGCACTCTGCTATAGCCTCCTGAGATAACGGCACGTGAACGGCCATCTGGTCGCCGTCAAAATCCGCGTTAAACGCGGCGCAAACTAACGGATGTAGCTGAATAGCCTTGCCCTCGACAAGCACCGGGTGAAACGCCTGGATAGATAATTTGTGAAGCGTCGGAGCGCGGTTTAGCATAACCGGGTGATCCTTAACGACCTCTTCTAGACACTCCCAAACCTCGTTCGTCTTATCCTCGATCATTTTTTTGGCTTGCTTTACAGTCGTAGCGTAGCCCTTCTCCTCTAGGCGAGCTAGCAAATGCGGCTTAAACAGCTCAAGAGCCATTCTTTTCGGTAGTCCGCACTGATCCATACGCAGCTTTGGCCCGACCACGATAACCGAACGACCGGAAAAGTCAACGCGCTTACCGAGCAAATTTTGACGGAAGCGACCTTGCTTACCTTTAATGATCTCAGAAAGCGATTTTAGAGGGCGTTTATTTGCGCCTTTTACGGCATTTGCGCGTCGCCCGTTGTCAAACAATGCATCGACGGACTCCTGAAGCATACGCTTTTCGTTTCTGATAATAATCTCAGGCGCGTCAAGCTCCATAAGGCGTTTTAAACGCGCGTTTCTGTTTATAACGCGGCGATATAGGTCATTTACGTCGGAAACCGCAAATTTACCGCCGTCAAGGCTGACGAGCGGGCGAAGATCCGGCGGAAGGACCGGTAAATTCGTAATCATCATCCACTCAGGACGGTTGCCAGAATTTAAAAAGCTCTCGACGACTTTTAGTCTTTTTACTATGGTTTTTTTCTTGGCTTCCGAATTTGTCGCACTGATCTCATCTTTTAGGGTATTTAAAAGCTCGACCAAATCGATATTTGCTAGCAGATCACGTATAACTTCGCCGCCCATCCTAGCTCTAAATCCGCTCTCTTCAAAGCGAGAAGCCAAAGAGACATACTGCTCTTCGTTTAAAACGTCGAAAATTTCTACTTTTTTGCTATTTTCGGTATCGTAAAATGCGTCGCCTACGCTCTCGACGATATACGCCTCATAATAAAGCACGCGCTCAAGGTCTTTCATCTTTATACCAAGCAACGTTCCTATGCGGCTTGGGAGTGAATTTACGTACCAGATATGCGCTACAGGGGTCACGAGCTCGATGTGGCCCATTCTAGAGCGGCGCACCTTTGAGCTAGTTACCTCGACGCCGCATTTTTCGCACTTGATGCCTTTGTAACGCATTTTTTTATACTTACCGCAAAGGCACTCGTAGTCGCGAATCGGACCGAAAATTTTAGCGCAAAATAGACCGTCGCGCTCAGGTTTTAGCGTGCGGTAGTTTATGGTTTCGGGTTTTTTGACC
This sequence comes from uncultured Campylobacter sp., assembly GCA_963542985.1. Taxonomy (GTDB): domain Bacteria; phylum Campylobacterota; class Campylobacteria; order Campylobacterales; family Campylobacteraceae; genus Campylobacter_A. Next base: position 4,943 of record CAUUAH010000030.1, read on the forward strand.
TCGCCGTGGCTCCATGACTTTATCCTCTCGGGACTCGCCAAACGAAGCTGAAACGCTTCAAAATCGCGCGGTCTGCGTTCTTCTTTTATCTCAATAGGTTTTAACTCACTCATTATTTTCATCCTCATCGTATATCTCGACATCAAGCGCCAATGATTTTAGCTCGTTTGTTAGAACGAAAAATGTCTCAGGAATGCCAGTTTCAGGCACATTCTCGCCTCTTGTTAGGGCTTTATACGCAGACAAGCGTCCTTCGACGTCGTCTGATTTGACCGTTAGCATCTCGCGAAGCGTATGAGCCGCGCCATATGCCTCAAGCGCCCAAACCTCCATCTCTCCGAATCTTTGTCCGCCAAATAGCGCCTTACCGCCGACTGGCTGCTGAGTAACAAGGCTGTATGGTCCCGTACTTCTAGCGTGGACTTTTTCGTCGACTAGGTGATGAAGCTTTAGCATATACATACATCCGACGTTTACGCGCTCCTTAATCTTTGAGCCCGTGCGTCCGTCGTAAAGCTCGGTCTTGCCGTCCATATCGATCTTAGCTAGCTCAAACAGCTTCATTAGCTCATCAACCCTTACGCCCTCAAATATAGGCGTGGCAAATTTGACGCCGTTAGCCCAATCTCTAGCGTAGTCTAAAAGCTGCTCGTCGCTCATTTTACCTAGAGTCTTTTTAGCATCCATAAATTTAGATGTAGAGGCTATATCGATCATTTTGGCTCGTAGCTCTTTTACCCACTCGCCTTTTTTCTCTTGGAAAATTTGATTTATCTGCTCGCCCAAGCGGTAGCCGACAAGCCCTAAGTGGCTTTCTAAAATTTGACCGATATTCATACGGCTAGGAACGCCTAGCGGATTTAACACGATATCGACCGGCTGACCGCTCGGAAGATACGGCATATCGACTTCTGGGACAATGTTTGAAACGATACCTTTGTTTCCGTGGCGACCCGCCATCTTATCGCCCACTTTTAGTTTGCGCTTGGTCGCGATGTAGACTTTGACGAGCTTAACTACGCCACTTGGCAAGATATCGTCTTTTTCCAAAATTTCCATCTTCGCGTCATGCTCTTCTTTGAGCTTTTTCTTCTCGTTTTGGAAATGATTTTTTATGTCGTCGTATGATTTTTGAACGTCTTTTGAAAAGCCCTTAACGATCGCGCTTAGAGTGAAGCGGTTGATGTTTTCAAACTCCTCTTTATCGATCTTCTCGCCCTTTTTATAGGTTTTTTTACCTATAGTTTGAGTGGAACTCAAAGGCGTTTTGCAAAGCAGAGCGCCCACTTTTAGCATCTCTTCGCGGTCTAGCATCAAGAGTCTATCGTGGTGTTCTTTTTCAAAAGCCGCTTTTTCTTCTTCATAAACTTTATTTGAGCGATTATCTTTTTCGTGACCTTTTTTAGTAAAAATTTTAACGTCTACTACGACGCCTTCCATAGAAGCCGTCGCGTAAAGGGACTTATTTACCACGTGACCGGCTTTTTCTCCGAAAATCGCGCGAAGCAAGCGTTCCTCAGGCGTTGGCTTAACCTCGCCTTTTGGTGAAACCTTGCCGACTAGGATCATGCCGGGTTTTACCTGCGTACCGATTTTTATTATGCCGCTATCGTCTAGATGAAGTAGATCTTCCTCTTTGATATTCGGGATATCCTTAGTGATCTCTTCGACGCCGTCTTTTAGCTCGCGCGCTTCAATCTCTTTTTCATAGATATGCACGCTCGTAAACGCATCCTCTCGGATCATTTTTTCGCTGATTACGATCGCGTCCTCGTAGTTATAGCCGTTCCATGGCATGAAAGCTATCAGCGCGTTTTTACCGATAGCCAGCTCGCCGCGCTCCATAGACGGACCGTCAGCGATGATCTGCCCAGCCGCTACGCTTTCGCCTTTTTTAACGATAGGATGCTGAGAGAAAGTCGTGTTTTGGTTGGTTCTTAAATTTTTCTCCATAGAGTAGTGATCGATATATGGACCCGCCTCATCTTCACCGAGGATAAAGATGTTTTTATTATCCACCTTTTCGACTACTCCAGCGCGTCTAGCCTTGATCGCCTCCCATGCGTCGCGCGCTACAGTACTCTCCATACCAGTTCCTACGATAGGAGCGGACGAACGAAGTAACGGCACTGCTTGGCGTTGCATGTTTGATCCCATTAGGGCGCGGTTTGCGTCGTCATGCTCCAAAAACGGAATAAGCGATGCTGCAACGCCGGCTATCATGCCGGAGCAAAGGTCGATTAGCTTAACGTCCTCACGTTTAGCCAGTATCATCTCGCCGTCTTGTCTAGCTTCGATCAGATCCTCTACTATATAACCGCTTTCATCAAGCGCGGTAGAAGCCGGAGCGATAACCAGATTTTCCTCCTGGGTCGCCGTTAGATAGACGATCTCGTCGGTTACCTTGCCGTCTACGACTTTTTTATACGGAGCTTCTACGAAGCCGAGGTTATTTACCTTCGCATAAGTAGAAAGCGTATTGATAAGACCGATGTTTTGGCCTTCAGGAGTCTCAACCGGGCAAATTCTACCGTAGTGAGTCGGGTGAACGTCGCGCACTTCAAAACCAGCTCTATCTTTTACGAGACCGCCTTCGCCAAGTGCTGAAAGTCTGCGTTTATGCGTAACTTCACTAAGTGGGTTGGTTTGATCCATAAACTGGCTCAACTGACCGCCGGTGAAAAATTCCATTATCGTCGTGGTTATCATTTTTGGATTAACCAAATCGTAAGGCATAATCTCTTCGGTATTGCCAAGCGTCGTAAATTTATCTCTGATAGCCTTTTGCATTTTTACAAAGCCTAGGTGAAGCTCATTTGCCAAAAGCTCGCCGATAGAGCGGATACGGCGGTTACCTAGGTGATCGCGATCGTCTATATGTCCTTGTCCGTTTTTGACCTTTATCAAATATTTTGCCGTTTTTATAATGTCTTCGTTGGTCAAAACCGTTACGTATTCAGGCACCTCAAGCGCTAGCTTGTGATTCATTTTCATACGGCCAACACCCGTCAAATCATATCTTTCAGGATTAAAGAACAAATCATTTACGAAAGCGCGAGCAGCATCTTTAACGACCGGCTCGCCAGGACGCATAACTTTATAAATCCTTATTGCCGCAAGATCGTTTTCGTCATCAACATTTTCGGTTTGACGTAGTAGTTTGAGCGTCTCGTTATCGGCGATAAATGAATTTATGATCGCATCGTCCACGCCTGCAGCCAGGTCATTTGCTATCTCGATACTCTCTTGATCAGCCAAAATTTTAACCAATTTATTTTCATCAAGCTGCGCAAGAGTATCATAAAGCACCTCGCCGCTATTTTTGTCGATAACCGGGTGGGCTAAAAATCTACTTACCAAAATTTCAGTCGGATACTCGACAAATTTGACGCCGTCGGCAATAATCTTATCTGCTTTTTTCTTAGTTAGCCTTTTTCCAGCCTCGTGTAAAACGTTACCTTCTTCATCTTTGATATCGTATTCAACCCTGCCTTGATAATCATCTGGATTAAACGGGGTCAAAAATTTGTTATTTTTTATCGTTAGCGTTTGTATCGGATAAAATAACTTAATAATATCTTGTTTTTTATATCCAAGCGCCCTAAATAGGATAGTTACCGGTACTTTTCTACGCTTATTTATTCGAACATAAAGTACGTCTTTGGTGTCATACTCAAAATACAGCCAGCTACCGCGGTCAGGAATGATTTGAGCCGTATAAATAAGTTTATTTACTACTGTCGGGCTTTCTTCTTCTTTAAATATAACGCCTGGACTTCTGTGTAGTTGATTTACTACCACGCGCTCGACGCCGTTAATAATAAATGAAATTCTATCCGTCATCAAAGGAATTTCGCGAACGAAAATTTCTTGCTCTTTTATATCTTTTATGCCAATCTTCTCGCCTGTTTTTTCATCTCTCTCGTGAACAATCAGCCTTATTTTCATTTTTAAATTTACAGAATAAGTAAGCCCGCGCTCCATGCACTCTCTGATCGTATATTTTGGCTTTCCGATTTCAGAGCTTACGTATTCCAAGCTTAAGCGGTTTTGTGGATCGTGTATAGGAAATATTGATTTGAAAACTTTTTCTATACCGCTTTCTCCTTGATTTTTATCTACGTTTAAAAACTGGTCAAAACTCTTTTTTTGTAATTGTAGCAGGTTAGGAACATCGATCTCTTTGGCAACATTTGAAAAATCAACCCTAAGACGATTTCCTGAGTATAAACTATTTAGCATATTCTACCTCATGGTATAAGTTTGAAAGAAAGTAAATAACCGCACGTCTGCGGCATCTTTGTAAAAATTAAAAAAGGAGGCGTCGCCTCCTTTGTAAAAATAAGTGAAATTATTTAAGTTCGACTTTAGCGCCAGCTTCTTCAAGCTCTTTTTTAGCTGCTTCAGCCTCGTCTTTACTAACGCCCTCTTTGATAACAGAAGGAGTTTGCTCAACTGCGTCTTTAGCCTCTTTAAGGCCAAGGCCTGTAAGAGCGCGAACAACTTTAATAACGTTGATTTTCTTGTCGCCGCCGTCAACTAGAACAACGTTAAATTCTGTTTTCTCTTCAGCTGCATCAGCTGCGCCGCCTGCTACTGCGCCGCCTGCTACCATTACTGGAGCAGCGCTTACGCCAAATTTCTCTTCAAATTCTTTTACTAGCTCACTTAGCTCTAACACTGAAAGATTAGAGATAAATTCTAATACGTCCTCTTTAGTAATTGCCATTTTTTATCCTTTTTATATTATGCTGATTTTTCTTTTTTCTCTTTAAGCGCATTTAGTCCAATAGTGAAATTTTGGATAGGCGCATTCCAAACTTGCAAAAGCATAGCAAGCAACTCATCACGGCTAGGCATCTTAGATAGAGCCTTGACCTTCTCGACACTTGCAACTTCGCCATCGATATGAGCGGTTTTGATTTTGAATAGTTCGCTGTTGGTCTCTTCAAATTTAGCCGCAACTTTAGTAGCTGAAAGCTGATTGCCCCAGATAAAGATATTTGTATCTTTTAGGACCATACCAGACTTTTCAACGTTATTAAGAGCGATATTTGCAAGAGTATTTTTTACGATTTGAACTTTTACGTTTAAAACTCTAGCCGCATCTCTTAATGCTTCTAGTTTTTTAGTGCTAAGACCGCGATAATCACAAACTATAATCGCTTCATTTTCTTTAAATTCAGCTTCAAGTTTACTGATTATTTCAGATTTTTCATTTCTCGTCATCTAGTTTTTCTCCTTTCCGACTAGTGATTTCAAGCAGAGCGGCATAAAAGCACAATTAAGCAAAAGCCTCTGCTATCTCCAATCTAAGATAAAAATTTATTAGCTAAATTAGCGTAGATCCATAAGCTCTTGAGTCTCAAGTAAAACAGAAGGGCTCATAGTTAATGATAAAGCAGCACTCTTAATATATCTACCTTTTGCTGCCGCAGGTTTTTGTCTATTTACCGCTTTGATAAGAGTTGAAATGTTCTCGTTTAATTGCTCTTTTGAAAAGCTAACTTTACCAAGGCCAGCGTGTATATTTCCTTGCTTATCTACACGGAAATTAACTTGACCGCTTTTTGCGTTATTAACCGCTTGAGCTACATCCATAGTAACCGTGCCGGTTTTCGGGTTTGGCATAAGACCTTTTGGTCCTAAAATTCGTCCTACTTTACCAACTAGTCCCATTAAATTTGGAGTAGCGATAAGAACGTCGAAATTCATAATTCCTTTTTGGATATCCTCAACAAGCTCGTCACTACCGACTATATCGGCACCGGCAGCTTTTGCTTCATCGGCTTTCGCATCTTTTGCTATAACTGCTACACGAACTGTTTTGCCAGTTCCTGCAGGAAGCACTACCGAGCCTCTAACCATTTGATCGGCATGTCTTGGATCGACGTTGAGTTTTAGTGCTATTTCGACTGTTTCGTCAAATTTGGCGCTTTTTAGTAATTTTACAGTATCAATAGCATCTGCTAAAGAGTAGGTTTTAGTGGTATCAACTTTTTCAAGTAGCTTACCAAATCTTTTTGTAGTTTTTTTTGACATTAATTTCTCCGCATTTTTAAATTTTATGCTTCCACATTGTCAAATTTAAAATACACGCGCTATAAATATTAACGCGTGCGCATAAACTTAACTTTATAAAATCCTTATGTGGTAAAAGGATTAATCTACTACCGTAATTCCTATTGAGCGAGCAGAACCAGCAATGATTTTAGCCGCTTGCTCTCTATCTTTAGTATTTAAGTCGGCAATTTTTTTCTCTACTATTTCAAGTACCTGAGCTTTTGTAAGCTTAGCTACCTTATTTTTTAACGGATTATCCGAACCTTTTTCTATGCCTGCAGCTTTTTTAATCAAATCCGTAGCAGGCGGCTGTTTAGTGATAAATGTAAAGCTTCTATCAGCATAAACGGTAATAACAACTGGAACCCTAAAGCCAGCCATATCTTTTGTTCTTTCATTGAATGCTTTACAAAATTCCATAATATTAACGCCTTGCTGACCAAGAGCCGGGCCTACCGGAGGACTTGGATTTGCTTTTGCAGCAGCAATGTGTAATTTAATTTCGCCTATAACTTTTTTAGCCATAAACTTCTCCTTATACTATCTTCTCGACTTGTGAATATAAAATTTCAACTGGGGTGCTTCTGCCAAATATTGAAACATTTAGCCTTAGCTTTCCGTGTATCATATCGTGCTCTTCTACTATACCAGTAAAATTCGCGAAAGGCCCTTCCGTAATACGAACATTTTCTCCGTTATCAAAGAAAATTTTTGGTTTAGGAGCAGCTCGTTTTTGGACTTTTTCTAAAATTAAATTTATATCTTTTTCGCTTAGTGGCGTAGGTTTTTTCGCCTCGCCTATAAATCTACCAACTTTAGGAAGAGACTGAATCTTGTGCCAAAGGGCCGTATCCAAATCAAGATATGCAAAAGCATACCCAGGATAAAGACTTCTTTCATTTATTTTTTTCTTGCCGTTTTTGATTTCTATTACATCTTCAGTAGGAACTATAATCTCTTTTAGTTGTTCTTCAATGTGATTATCTCTAACCAAATTTTCAATAGCTCTCTTTACGCTCATTTCGCTACCGGCGTAAGTTTGAATCGCATACCATTTATGTGCCATGATTCAACCTTAAATCAGCTTTGAAAGAGAGAAAGACATAATTGCATCAACAAGAGCTAAAAAAAGTGAAACAATAGCTACTACAGCAAAAACTGTTATAAAAGCATTTCTTATTTGCTCTTTGAGTGGAAAAATTACCTTTCCAATCTCAGCGCGCGAAAGCTTTATATAATTTATTATTTTTTCCATTTTTAACCTTCTGATGGCAGGGCAAGAGGGATTCGAACCCCCAACCATTGGATTTGGAATCCAGCGCTCTACCGTTGGAGCTATTGCCCTAAAAAGCCTTAGCTCTTTAACTTAACTTCTTTATGAACAGTATGTTTTTTTAGTCTTGAGCAATATTTTTTTAGTTCTAATTTTTCAGTCGTTGTCTTGCTATTTTTCACTGTGGTGTAATTTATATCACCTGATTCAGAACATTTAAGACCAACTTTTATTCTATTACCTTTTGCCATAAATTCCCTTCAAAAAAAGCGGAGAAGAATCTCCGCAAAAATTATAAATTAGTTTACGCTAGAATCTTAGAAACAACGCCTGAACCAACAGTTCTACCACCTTCGCGGATCGCAAAGCGAGTTCCCTCTTCAAGAGCAACTGGCGCAATAAGCTCAACAGTTATCTTTAGGTTATCACCAGGCATAACCATCTCTGTTCCTTCTGGAAGAGTGATAGAACCTGTAACATCAGTCGTTCTTACATAGAACTGCGGTCTATAGTTGTTAAAGAATGGGGTATGGCGTCCACCTTCTTCTTTTGTTAAAATATAAACTTCGCCCTCAAATTTAGTGTGAGGAGTAATTGATTTAGGTTTGCAAAGAACCATACCACGCTCAACATCTTCTTTTTTTGTGCCTCTTAGAAGAACGCCTACGTTGTCGCCTGCCTCACCTTGATCCATCTCTTTTCTAAACATTTCGACGCCGGTAACAGTAGTAGTTTGAGTTGGTCTAATACCTACGATTTCGATGGTATCGCCGACTTTTACCACGCCTTTTTCAATTCTACCGGTAACAACTGTACCGCGACCAGAAATAGAGAAAACATCCTCGATAGGCATCAGGAAGTCTTTGTCTGTTGCGCGTACTGGAGTTGGGATATATTCGTCAACTCTAGCCATAAGCTCAAGAACCTTTGCAGACCATTGGCCGTCTGTTCCAGCCTTAGCCTCATTAAGAGCTTGTAGAGCCGAGCCTGCTACGATTGGAGTATCGTCACCAGGGAAGTCGTACTCGTTTAGAAGCTCACGAATTTCCATCTCAACTAGCTCAAGGAGCTCCGCATCGTCAACCATATCAGCCTTATTCATAAATACAACGATATAAGGAACACCTACTTGGCGAGATAGTAGAATGTGCTCTCTAGTTTGAGGCATCGGACCGTCAGCAGCAGATACGACTAGAATCGCACCGTCCATTTGCGCTGCACCTGTAATCATATTTTTAACATAGTCGGCGTGACCCGGGCAGTCAACATGCGCATAGTGGCGATTTTCAGTCTCGTACTCGATGTGAGAAGTAGCGATGGTAATACCGCGCTCTTTTTCCTCTGGAGCATTGTCGATATTATCATAGTCTTTTAACTCAGCAAGACCTTTTCTTGAAAGAACAGCAGAAATTGCAGCTGTCAAAGTTGTTTTACCATGGTCAACGTGACCGATAGTACCGATGTTTACGTGTGGCTTGTTACGTGAAAATTTTTCTTTTGCCATCTCTTCCTCCGTAATGATATTTGCAATTCAAATTTATGCTTATTTTTCTCTAAAATCCGTGGAGCTCATAGCGGGACTTGAACCCGCGACCTCTTCCTTACCAAGGAAGTGCTCTACCTCTGAGCCATATGAGCGCTATAAACGCTTGGCGTTAGAGAATTTTTGAAAAGCATAAACAACTAAATGAAATTAAAAAGGTGTGCCGTAGAAAATGTATAAAATTTAATATTTTTATCATCTTACAGCTCCCAGTTTAGTTCCAAAATCTGGAGCGGGAAACGGGGCTCGAACCCGCGACCCTCAGCTTGGAAGGCTGATGCTCTAGCCAAGGCGTTTGGCACCATGCTGTAGCCGCCAGCGGAGGAGATATTGATGAGCTGGGCG
>CAUUAH010000031.1:0-14021 GCA_963542985.1 uncultured Campylobacter sp.
CCTCGCTCACTCCGATTATGCTCGATATGACCGCGCACGCGAGCTTGCAGGGCCTAAAAACTGCGCTAAAGGATCAAATTTGAGCGAGGTGAATTTGGATCAGAACGACCGATTTACGAGGTCTCGCTGGCTGTTCGGCGATGATTTTAAAAAGCTTCAAAATGCAAACGTCCTGATCTGCGGCGTGGGCGGCGTGGGCGGAGTCTGTGCGGACGCGCTGGCGCGCTCAGGAGTGGGCAAAATCACCGTCATCGACAAAGATATTTTTGATATAACCAATCAAAACCGTCAAATTTACAGCGAGGCGGTCGGCGCCGTTAAGGTCGGAGAATTTGCCGCAAGATACGAGTGCGTAACGGCGCTACAAGAGCTGATGACGCCCGAGTTTATCGCAAATTTTGATTTCTCGCCCTTTGATCTCGTGATCGACGCTATCGACGACGTGCCCGCCAAGATCGCGCTCGCGCTAAAAACGCACGAAAAGCTCATCAGCTCAATGGGCGGGGCAAAGCGCATCGATCCGACGCAGATCAAGGTCGCCTCCGTCTGGCAAACCTGCAACGACCCGTTTGCTAAAAAAATACGCACCGAGCTTAAAAAAACGGGCTTTAAAGGCAAATTTGACGTCGTGTTTTCGACCGAGTTGCCAAGGTGCGTGAAACTGGGCAGCTTCATGGGCGTAACGGCGTGTTTTGGGTTAAATTTAGCGGCTTTAGCGGTAAATAAAATTATTAACGGCTAAATGCGGCCTAGACAAACTATCTCAGCCGTTTTAGGCGCGTTTTTGAAATTTTATAGATTTTCGAACTTGCGTTTTGGCTGAAATTTTGATCTACGACCTCGTCCGCCGCCGCTTTCGCCCAGGCTTCGTCGAAGTTTTGTCCGTTTAAATTTGCGCTGCTAGAATAAAGCCAGTCAAATTGACTCAAAAACTCCTCGTGAGCGCACTCTTTGACTACGCGCACGGCATTGGCGTTCGGATACAAAAACGTCGTTTTCCTCGCGCGGCGCACTAAATTTTTAAATTTAGCAGGCACGCGAGCGAGATTTTTTAGCTCGCTAAGCTTTGCCGTCGTTATGAGGCAGGGCTTGTCCGTCGCTCGGCCTTTGAGCGCGTTTATCTCGCGAAAATCCTTGCTCAAAAATCCCGCCGTCGTATCGGTCTGCGCCAAATAGATCATCTCTCCTCCAAATTTACGCCTTTTTCCTGTCTTTAGCCAGCAAAAATATACACGAGATAATGAGCGTAAAGCCTGCAAAATCAAGAAACACAAACTCCGTCCCCAGCCAAAAATAGGCAAACGCTGCCGCGCTAACGGGCTCGATGCACGCGATCATGCTCGCCCTACTCGCGCCTATTATCTTTAGCCCCGTCATGTAAAAGCTAAACGCGCATATCGTGCCTAAAATCACCACCGCGACAAGCGCCGCAAAGCCGTCCGCGTCGCTCACGCCGCCTAGCTGCCAAACCCGCGTGTAAAGCGCAAGCGCACCGCCGCCGATGACCATGCCCCAGCCTAAATTTAGCGCGACGGGGTATTTTTGATTTAGCTTCGTGGGGATGAGACTATAAATCACGACGCCAAGCGCGCTAATGAGGCACCAAACCAGCGCCTCCGCGCTGATAACCAGCGAGCCAAGATCGCCGTGGGTGGCGAGCAGCACGACGCCCAGCACCGCGAAAATGAGCGCGATGAGCTCGACCTTTTTAGGTGCGCGCCGCTGTAAAAAGCAAACTACGGCAAGGATGAGCGCGGGCGCGGAGTACTGGATCACGGTCGCGACGGCGGCGTTTGAGAGCTCGACACCGCAAAAGTACGAATACTGCGTCATCATAAGCCCAAAAAACGCGTAGATGAGCAGCTGCGGCAACAGCGCGCGATCTTTTAGCGGTGCGAGGGCTAGGCGCGGCGAACGCGCTAAATAATACGCCACCATCGCAAGCCCGGCGAGGCCTAGGCGGTAGGGCACGAGCCAGTCGGCGCTGACGCCCTTTTGCGTGAACAGATACTGCCCGCAAACACTGCTAAATCCCCATAATACGCCGCCAAGAAGCGTGATGAAAACGCCGAAAAATTCGCTCTGTGATCTCATTTGCCGCCTTAAATTTAAAGCCAAAGTATACAAGCTTATGCTTAAGCTGGGGTTAAATTTGAGCGAGAGCTGGTGGGGCGAATCTAAATTTGATTAAGCAAAATTAAACGACGAAAACTCTAAAATTTAAAAACAAAAAGGAGAAAATTTGGGCGAAACGACTTTTGCGGTTGTATTTTTCTGTGCTTGCGCGCTGTTTTTGACGGCTGTAGGCTACTTTGCTTTGGGCGTTTTGGCTAAATTTACGCGTTTATCAAATTTGCCGTGCGCCTTTGCTTGCAAGACCCCAAATTTAGCCTCGCCAGGTTCGCGCCCGCGTTCATTTTGTCGCTTTACATCGCGCTGGTTTCGCAAAATTTGGTTTTTGATTTTACTTGGAGCGCCTCGGCAAATGTTTTCGGCGGGCCGGCTTCCGGATTGCTTTTAGATGCGCTACTTTTTGCATTTTCGCTGATTGCAAGACTAGAGGAGTGATATTTTTACGTTTTTTCGTTTCGTTTGGCGCTTTTGGAGCTGCTTTGCGGGCTTATTACGGCGATAATTTCAAGGGGCATTTTTAGCATTTACGTCCCGTGTGCGCAGATTCTACTTGTATTTTGCGTATGTTTTGACTTTTTGTGCCTAAGTGCGGCAAAGGCTAATGCGAAGCTGCTAGAAGAGTTAAGCACGAAAAAGGACTTAAGCGAGCCCGAAAAACTCGCCAAAGAGGCGCTAGAGCGGCTCGCAAACTCGCCAAATAAAGAAGAAGCGCTACTAAAAGCAAACCTCGTCCGCATAAAACTAAAGCAGATACGCCGCGCGGCTTAAATTTATGATTTTAGCCGTTTAAATTTGGCTTTTCGCGCGTCAAATTTGAGCTAAATTTGGCTCATTTATCAACGAGTACGGTCAAATTTAAACAAGCTTTAACGAGTCGGCTAGCGACGTCCGAAAATCCGTCCGAAAAACGCAGTCGTTTGGCGAGCCCTAAGCAAAACGAACGCCAGCAGTTGCCTACAAATCTGCATAATAAGATACGCCGACGCCATCATACAAAAACTTGCAATGCCAAAGCCGATCATTTCATAGTAAAAAAATAGCTCAAATCTTATCTGCATCGTAAACTCTCGCGTCGGCCGATAAGTGTGCCATATGCTATAACCCGAGAAAAAATCATCAAGCGGCCCGCCAAAGACCAAAAAGCATACGATAAGCGCAAATAAAATAATGCCTTGCGAAAGCGCTTGGGAGTTGTTTTTGTTTTCCTCAAGCCTACCGGTAGCCCCTTTTGCCAGGCCGTAAAGTCCCGCAAACAGCAAACAAGCGGGCATAAAAAAGCACAAATAGCTAAGATGAAACGCCGCTACGTCGCCAAAGGCGGTTTTAGTCTGCGCCGCGTTTATAGCAGGATAAAAATCCGCCATAAACGTCGTAAAGTCTCTAAAAACCGTGTGAGCGGACAAGATGTCTTCGGGTACGATAAATAGGCTCAAAGCAACCAAAATATAAGCGATCAGGCTAACAAAAAAGGCGATTTCAAGCTTCCTTGCGGCCAATCTTAATCTTGCTTTTAGTCTTATCATTTTCTTGCTTTATATTTTGATCGCAAACGGTGCAAGCGGGAATCTAAAGAGTTTTTAAATTCCGTGCACCATGCGGTAAGATTTTGAAATTTCAGAGTCTATGGTAGTACTCAGCCAAATTTAAAACGCAAATTTAAGCTCTAAATTTGGCTGAATTTATGAACGTCAAATTTGGCGGCTAAATTTGACGCGCAAATTTGACGATTTTAGTTTTTAGCCTCACTTCCCGCCCAGATACTCCTGTAAGCTTTTGACTTCCAGCGCGCTGCCGTCTTGCACGCTTTTTAGCGACTTGGCCGCCGCTAGAGCCGCGGACATCGTCGTGAAATACGGGATCTTAAATCGCATGATGTTTTGCCTGATTTTCTTGCCGTCCTCACTGTTTGACTTGCTGTCGCTAGTGTTGATAACAAGCGCGATGTCGCCGTTTTTGAGCCTATCCTCGACGTTTGGGCGACCTTCGCTGATTTTGTAGACGAACTCGCTCTCTACGCCCGCGTCATTTAAAATTTTATACGTTCCGCCGGTGGCGATGATTTTAAAGCCGAGATTTATGAGCTCGCGCGCCAAATTTGCGGCGTATTTTTTATCCGCATCGGCAAGAGTTAAAAAGACTAGACCGCTAGTAGGAAGCGAGTTGCTCGCGGCGATCTGGCTTTTTGCAAAGCTCTTTGCAAAATCGCTTGATATGCCCATAACCTCGCCCGTGCTTTTCATCTCAGGCCCCAGGATTAGATCCGCACCAGAGAGTTTGTTAAACGGAAATACGGCTTCTTTGACGCAGACGTGATTTTTCACTCGAGGCTTGAGTATGCCGCGCTCCTCGTAAACCGCGCCGTAGTTATCGTAAAATTTAAGCGCCTCGCGCAAATCGCCCTGCCACATCACGCGCGTGGCGACCTTTGCCATCGGCACGCCCGTCGCCTTGCTAACAAACGGCACGGTGCGGCTGGCGCGCGGGTTTACCTCGATCATGAAAAGCTCGTTCTCGTAGATGGCAAACTGGATATTCATAAGCCCCACGACGCCTAAATTTAGCGCGATATCGCGGGTTTGGTTTTCTACCTTTTCGATCATCTGCGCGGTCAAATTTAGCGGAGGCAATATGCACGCGCTGTCGCCGCTGTGGATGCCCGCCTCCTCGATGTGCTGCATCACGGCGCCGATATAGACGTCCTTGCCGTCGCTGATCGCGTCCACGTCGAGTTCCACGGCGTCTTGTAAAAATTTATCGATTAGCACCGGCGAGTGGTTGCTGACCTTGACCGCCTCGCTCATGTATAGGCGCAGCTCCTCATCGCTATGCACCCGCCTCATCGCGCGGCCGCCTAGCACGTAGCTAGGGCGCACTAGTACGGGATAGCCGATAGCTGCGGCCTTTTCTAGCGCCTCTTTTTCGCTTGTAGCGGTGTCGTTTCGCGGCTGTTTGACGCCGATTTTAGAGATAAATTCGCTAAATTTCTTTCTATCCTCGGCGACGTCGATCGTGCGCGCGCTGGTGCCGATGATTTTTGCACCCGCTATGCTTAGGCGTTTGGCGAATTTTAGCGGCGTCTGACCGCCGAAATGCACGATCACGCCGTCTGGGTTCTCATGCTCGATCACGGCTCTAACGTGCTCGAAATCAATCGGCTCAAAGTACAAGATATCGCTCGTGTCGTAGTCGGTGCTGACGGTTTCTGGATTGCAGTTGTACATTATAGTTTTGATGCCCATGTCGCGTAGCGCGTAGCTGGCGTGCACGCAGCAGTAGTCAAACTCTATGCCCTGGCCTATGCGGTTTGGCCCGCCGCCGATGATCATCACTTTTTTCTCTTTTTGCGCCGAATTTGCGTTTAAACTTGACTCGGCAAAATTTGACGAAAGATGCGGTAGCTTCGTGATATTCGTCGTCGAGTAAAGATACGGCGTGAGCGCCTTAAACTCGCCCGCGCAGGTATCTACTTCGTTGTATTCGAGGTTTATGCCCATTTTCTCGCGCGCGAAATAAATATCGTTTTGACCGAGATCAAGGTTGTCTTTTAAATTTATGAGATGCGCGATCATCTTGTCCGAAAAGCCCATCGTTTTAGCTTCGCGAAGTAGCGGCCCGTCGTTTAGAATATCCATATCGATGCGATCTTCAAATTTAACTATCTGCCAAATTTGATCCAAAAACCACGGATCGATCTTGCTCATCTCGTGCACCTCGGCCACGCTAAACCCGTCTCGAAACGCCTGCGCGACATATAAAATGCGGCTTTCGTTCGCATTTCTAAGACCGTAAATAAGCGCGTTTTTCTCTAAATTTACGAAGTTAAATCCGTAATAGTCCTTTTCCATAGAGCAAAGCGCCTTTTGGATACTTTCCTTAAACGTCCTGCCGATCGCCATCACCTCTCCCACGCTCTTCATCGCGGTGCCTAGATACGGGTTCGCGCCCGGGAATTTCTCAAACGTAAAGCGCGGGATCTTGGTCACGATGTAGTCGATGACGGGTTCAAAGCTAGCAGGCGTGCCCGTGATGTCGTTTTTGATCTCATCCAGGCTAAAGCCCACGGCTAGCAGCGTCGCGACCTTGGCGATCGGGTAGCCCGTGGCCTTTGAGGCAAGTGCGGAGCTGCGGCTCACGCGCGGATTCATCTCGATCACGATCATGCGGCCGGTTTTTGGATTTATAGCAAACTGCACGTTGCTGCCGCCCGTATCCACGCCGATCTCGCGTAAAATTTTAAAACTCGCATCGCGCATCGCCTGATACTCTTTATCAGTTAGCGTAAGAGCCGGCGCAACCGTGATACTATCGCCCGTATGCACGCCCATCGGATCGAAGTTTTCGATCGAGCAGACGATGATACAGTTGTCGTTGCGGTCGCGGATGACCTCCATCTCGTACTCTTTCCAGCCTAGCAAGCTCTCCTCGACCAAAATTTCATGTATCGGGCTGGCGTCTAGGCCGGTTTGGGCTAGCTCTTTAAATTCATCGATATTATACGCTACGCCGCTACCTGCGCCGCCAAGCGTATAGCTAGCGCGGATAATGAGCGGAAAGCCGATGTTTGCGGCTGCGGCTAGCGCCTCGTCCATGTCGTAGGCGTACTGGCTTTGCGGCAAGTCCATGCCGATCTTTTGCATTGCCTTTTTAAACTCCTGCCTATCCTCGCCCTTTTTGATCGCTTGCGGGTTCGCGCCTAGAAATTTGACGCCGCCAAGCATGTCCGCTTCGTATAGTTGCATAGCGACGTTTAGCGCGACCTGGCCGCCCATCGTAGGGAGTATGGCATCGACTTTTTCTTTATCTATGATGCGCTTGATACTCTCTTTGGTTATCGGCTCGACGTAGGTCGCGTCGGCGAAATCAGGATCGGTCATTATGGTGGCGGGGTTTGAGTTAATGAGCACGACGCGGTAGCCCAGCTGCTTTAGCGTCTTTGCGGCTTGCGTGCCGCTGTAGTCGAATTCGCATGCTTGCCCGATGACGATAGGGCCGCTGCCGATGAGTAAAATTGTGCTAATATCGGTTCTTTTTGGCATTATTTTTCCTTTGTTACGACGTATAGATACGAGGGGATGGTTATGCTTACGTAGGGCTTTACGGCCGCACTTTTATATAGGCTCTCTTGGATCACGCCCGTGACCTTGCCCACTGAAATCCCGCTGAAAAATATCCCGTCAAGCCCGCTCGTGACGACCTCGTCGCCCTCTTTGGGACTCAGCCACTGGGGGATAAATTTCACCGTTATTCCGTCTTTGCTCCCGTGCGCTATGCCCGGGATTTTTTCCTCGCCGATTGATACGGCGAATATACTTTTTGGATCGTTTTGCAGCAAGGCCATAGGGTTGCCGTCCTTGCTCACGACGATACCCGCGCTCTTACCTTGGTAAATCAGCCCGTAAATTTTAGACTCGTCGTAGCCGCTAAATTTATCCAGCCAGACCTTGTCGTAGTCGCTTATATTTACGTAGCTTAGCGCCCGCACGAGCTGCACTCTAGGCTCGTAGGCGGTCGAGTTTTTATCGACCAAAATTTCGTTTAGCTCCTTTGCGAAGCTTGAAAGCAAAGCCGCCGATTTTTCTAGTTCGGCGTTTTGGGCGCGAAGCTGCTTTATCTCCTCGCGCTGCCTAAAATGCTCGTTTACGCCGTCTTTTACAAATTTGACCGCATCATCGTAGGCGGCGACTATGCGGCTGTTTAAATTTACGACGTATCCCGAGATGAGCGCGCCCCTATCAAGCGAGAAAAATACCAGCGCGCCTATAAGAGCGACGAATAAAATTTTACTCTTCATTTACGAGTTGTTGTAAAAATTTAATCTCCTCAAGAGCCTTGCCGGTGCCTCTAGCCACGGCTAGCAACGGATCGTCCGCGACGAAAACGGGAAGTTTAACGATATCGCTTAGATATTTATCAAGGCCGCGGATCAGCGCTCCGCCTCCGGTTAGCACGATACCATTTTCCACTATATCTCCGGCAAGATCCGGCGGCATCATCTCAAGCACGGTTTTTAGGGCATCCGCGATCTCTTTTAGCGGTTCGCGCATAGCCTCGCGCACGTCTTCGCTCGTTAGCTCCACGCGGCTTAGCAGACCGCTGATTTGGTCGCGACCTTTTACTACGATGCTAAGCTCCTCGGGAAGCTGTATCGCCGAACCGACGGAGATTTTAATATCTTCACCCGCACGCTCGCCGATTAGGAGGTTGTATTTTTCTTTTATGTAGTTTACGATGCTCATGTCGATCTTATCGCCCGCTGTGCGGATAGATTTGCTGATAACTAGACCGCCAAGAGATACGACGCCGATCTCGGTCGTACCACCGCCGATATCAACGACCAGGTTTCCTTGCGGTTCGCGCACGGGCAAATTTGCTCCGATAGCCGCAGCCATCGGCTCTTCTATCAAAAACACCTCTCTAGCTCCAGCGCTTAGCGCACTCTCACGCACAGCTTTACGCTCGACTTGAGTTAGGCCGTAAGGAACGGAGATGATGATGCGAGGGCGTAGGAAGCTTTTTCTGCGGTGAGTCTTTTCGATGAAATAGCGGATCATCTTTTCCGCCATATCAAAATCCGCGATAACGCCGTCTCTCATCGGGCGGATAGCCTCGATATCGCCGGGAGTTTTACCGACCATCTCTTTTGCTTCGTGGCCGACGGCTAAGATTTTTTGCTTGCCGTATTTTTCGCGCTGTACTGCGACTACGGAGGGCTCGTTTATGATGATCCCCTTATCTTTTACTAGCACCAGCGTATTTGCCGTGCCTAGGTCGATTCCCATATCGCTTGAAAAAAATCCTATTAACTGGTCTAAAATCATCTGTATCCTTATGCGCTTATTTTATTGTTTTTTACGAAAATCGGCTTTTCTTTGCCGTTTACGACCTCTTTCGTGATCACCACGTCGTAGCCCGCAAGCTCCGGCAGTTCGTACATTATGTCGGTCATCACCTCTTCCATTATGCTTCGCAGTCCCCTAGCTCCCGTTTTTCGCTCGATAGCTAGTCTCGCGACCTCTTTTAGGGCTTCGTCGTCAAATTTCAAATTTGCCCTATCTATCGCGAAAAGCTTTTGGTATTGCTTTAGTATCGCGTTTTTAGGCTCGGTTAAAATTCTCACCATATCGTCCTGCGTGATTTTATTTAGCGTGGCGACTACGTGAAGCCTGCCGATTAGCTCCGGGATTAGTCCAAAATGCACCAAATCGTCGCTCTCAAGCGCGTCTAGCAAATTTTCCCTATCGTCTTTTGAGCGTTTATCTTGACCAAAACCTAGCACGTTTTTACCGATCCTTCGCTCGATGATGTCGGCCAGGCCGTCAAACGCGCCGCCGCAGACAAAGAGGATGTTTGAAGTATCTATCTGGATGAATTCCTGATTAGGATGTTTTCTACCGCCTTTTGGAGGGATATTTACGAGGCTACCTTCGATGATTTTTAAAAGCGCCTGCTGTACGCCCTCGCCGCTCACGTCGCGCGTGATCGAGCGGTTTTCGCTCATTCTGGCGATCTTATCGATCTCATCGACGAAAACTATGCCCTGCTCGGCACGCTTTACGTCGCCGTCTGCGGCTTGTAAAAGGCGAGTTAGGATATTTTCCACGTCTTCGCCGACGTAGCCCGCTTCAGTTAGGCTCGTAGCGTCGCAGATGGCGATAGGCACGTCTAGAAATTTAGCCAGCGTCTGCGCCATCAGCGTCTTGCCGCTACCCGTAGGCCCCACAAGCAAGATATTTGATTTTGAGATCTCCGTATCGTCCTCGATCTCGCCTTTTCTAAAAATTCTTTTGTAGTGGTTATAAACGCCGACGCTAAAGACCTTTTTAGCTTTATCTTGACCGATGACGTAGTTATCTAGCACTGCCTTTAGCTCTTTTGGCGTCAAATTTTGATAGTCTCTAGTTCGCTCTTCTTTTTCTTGCTCGCGGCTCTCCTCGCCGTAAAGCACCTTGTAAGCGGCGGTGATGCAGTGCTCGCATATAAACGCAGTCCCGTCTATATCAGCCAGCAGTCTCCTCTGGGCAGACTCTACCTCGCCGCAAAAATTACATTTTCTCGCCATTATTCTCTTCCTTTTGCTAACGGGATACCGCGCTTGGTGCTCAGTATAAATTCGCACATTTTTCGCACCTGTTCTATCTGCGCACCAGCTAAAAGCTCGCTAGCCGCGGCTTTTAGATCCCCGCTTTTTCTAAATAAAAATTTATACGCTCTGTTTATCTCTTCGACCGTGTCTTTGTCGAACCTGCGCCTGATACCGACCAAATTTAAGCTTCTGATGTAGGCTCGGTTGCCCTCTGCTAGGCAAAACGGCACGACGTCCTGAGATAGCGCGCTAGCGCCCGCGATCATGCAGCTCTCGCCGACTCTCACGAACTGATGTATCGGTGTCATGCCGCCCACGACGCTATAGTCGCCTAGCTCCACGTGACCGGCTAGAGTCGCATTGTTTGCCAGGATGACGCTGTTTCCTACGGCGCAGTCGTGCGCGACGTGGCAGTAGGCCATGATAAATGCATTATCGCCGATGCGCGTGATCCCGTCGCCTTTGTGCGTGCCAGAGTTTATCGTGCAAAACTCGCGGATCGTCGCATTTTTGCCGATGCGAACGCCCGTATCTTGCTCGGGGCGGTAGCTCACGTCCTGCGGGATATCGCCCACGATAGCATAGCTGTAAATTTTACTTCCCTCGCCGATTTTCGTCGCGCCTACGATTCTAGCGCCTTGCTTTACGAGTATGCCGTCGCCTAGCACGGCGTCTTTGCTGACGTAGGCATAGGCCTCGATCGTTACGTCCTCGCCGATCTTCGCGCCGTCTTCGACGACGGCTTGCGGATGGATATTTCTCATTTTAGCTCGCTTATTTATCTACGATCATAGCTTTTAGCTCGGCCTCGCACGCTAGCGTGCCGTCTACGTAGGCTTCGCCTTTTAGCACCCAGATGTTACTTTTGTGTTTTAGCACTTCAAGGCGGTACTCGAGCCTGTCGCCCGGGCGTATCGGGTGGCGAAATTTCGCTCCGTCGATACTCATAAAATAAACGACTTTATTTTCGATACCCGCTTGATGCTCGTCGCTCATGCTCTTAAAAGCGAGCACGCCGCCGGCCTGCGCCATGCCCTCGATGATCATCACGCCCGGATATATCGGGTGACCCGGGAAGTGCCCTTGAAATACGGGCTCGCCGATCGTGACGTTTTTGTACGCAACGATGTGCTTGGCTGGCTCGAGCTCGGTAACTCGGTCGATGAGTAGGAACGGGTATCTGTGCGGGAGTATTTTTTGGATTTCAACGATGTCGATCACTTTAAACCTTGTGAGTAAAATTTAAAGCCGATTTTAGCCAAATTTTGCTAAGAAAAAGATTATTGATTTGGTCGGGGCAAAATTTAGCCTCTAAATTTTTGGCATCCGTCTTTTATTCCGCGTGCGTTAAATTTAGCTCAAATTTGCGTTACCAAAACCTCGCGACTATCGTTATAAAGCTCGTCTTTGGCGTAGATTTCGTATCTGCCCGCGCGAATTTCATCCAGCACGATTATGGGATTTTGGCTAAATTCTCCGCACAGCTCGCGGCGAATTTCCAGCTCGCGAGGTACCGCGATAGGCCGGCGACAGAGTTCGTTTACGCTAGCGAATTTTTCGCCCGAGAGTTCGTTAAATTTAGCCAAATTTAATAGCGTCACGCCGTCTCGCAGCTCGTCGCACATTTGCGCCGCCTCGCCCACGCTAAATTTGACGTTTTCGCGCTTAAAGTGCGAGTAAAGCAAAAAATACGACGGCACGACCGAGCCGCCAAATTTGACGTAGGCGCGCAGCAGTCGGTAGTTTAGAAAATACTTGCGCGATAGGTGAAATTTCGCACCCGCAGCCTCGCACTCGCGCACTCCTTCATAAAGCTCCAGGCGCTCCTCGATGCCGCCTGGCATCACGCGCCCGCTAACCTCGCTCATAAGCTCGCTAAGCGGCAGTTTTTGCGCCTCGCGCTGCTTGCTAAGCCCAAAAATACAGCCACAATAGTTTTGATGATAGAGTTTATCTTTTTTAGCCAGCTCAAACTGCGCGTTCGTGCCGCCGCCCGCGCGGTAGTCCACGGCAAAGGCTTCAAGGCCGTATTCGCCGGCTGCCTTATTTAGCGCCGATTCTAGCTGCGAGAAGTCTTTTTTCGGGCTCATCAGCAGCGTCGTGGTGATAGATTTTTCGCCTAGCTCAAGCGCTTTTTGGGCCGAATTTCCCACGCGAAAATCAAAGCAATACGCGCAGCGCTTGCCCTTTTCGGGCTCGTTCTCAAGTCCCTTTGCGCCCGCAAGCCACGCCTCGTATTCGTACTCACCGCAGATGAGCTCGATACCTAGCTTTTCGCAGCTCCTTTTTACGTCGCGAAATCTCATCAAAAACTCGCTGTACGGATGGATATTTGGATCGTAGAAATAGCCGATGAGACGCTCGTGCGGACGGTCGGCGCGTAATCTTTGCAAAAAATAATGGCTGTCGACCGAGCAGCAAATATGAACTAACATTATAATTCCCCATAAACGACGGATTTTAGAATAAATTTTTCTATACCCGCCACAGTCACGGACGACCGGTCCGCTCCCTTGCTGGCAAGAAAAATTTATTTAAACTACGCCTATTTTGTCTTGAATAATTTTTGCCGATTTTACTAAATTTAACTGCAAATTTTATTAAAGCTAGCAGCGTGCTAAATTTTACTAAACCAAAATTTAGTATCGTAAGATGCGGGCCTCGGTGGGAAAATTTGGCAAATTTGACTTCAAATTTGAACGTAAAACGATAAGGCGAAGTATTTTGAGATGATTTTTGGGGTTGCGCAGGTAAAATTTAGCGTAGGCTGGACAGATAGTCCGCCGAGCTAAATTTTATCAAGCTCCGCAAAAAGCACTCAAAAGACAAGCCGCAAATCAAAATCAACCACTCAAAAATTCTATGATTTTCTCTTCACACTCTTTGACCGAACCGCTAAATTTACTCTCAAACTGCGATCTATTAAACGTCCGCTGACGCTTGGCAAGCTGCGCCGTGTGCGTACAGATGAGCTCCTCTAGCTCGGCCTGGGTTTTGATCTCGCCTCGCAAAAACTCGCCGCACTCCTTTAGGCCGACCGAGTTTAGCGGCTTTGGTCGCTGCGGATACCGCGCAAACAGCTCCCGCGCCTCATCCAGCAAACCCTGCTCAAACATCGCTCGCGTGCGCTCTTTGATACGCTCCCTTAGCTCGTCCCTATCCCAGCTAAGCTCGAAAATCGCCAAATTTGACGCGACGGGAGCTAGGGTATTTTCGCGCAGATACGCGCTCACAGCATCATCCCGCCCGCCAGAGCGCAAAAACGAGTAGATATCAAACCACTTTTGCAAGCGGTAGGTATCGTTTGCGCTAAATTTGGCGGCAAACTCTGGATCCAGGCTTGAAACGAGCTCGTAAATTTGAGCGTTTGATAGGCCGCTTTCTACGCGTTCAAATTTAGGCGTGAGACCCGACAGCAAGGCCTTTAGATAAAATCCGCTGCCGCCGGTTATAAATAAATTTTTACCGTTTTTTTGCGCAAATTCGCGAGCCGTTTTATAAATCTCAAAAAACATCCCGACGTCAAAATGCTCATCGGGCATGAGCAAATTTACCCCAAAATGCGGCACCAAAGCTAGCTCGTCCGCAGTCGGCTTAGCGCTTGCGATATCGATAAATTTATAAACGCAAAGCGAATCAAGACTCAAAATCGCTCCGTTAAATTCGCTTGCTAGCTTTAGCGCGAGCGCCGTTTTTCCGCTAGCGGTGGTGCCGATGATGGCGAGTTCTTTCATAAAAATGCCTTAAAATTCGTAAATCTGCTCAAATTTTATCACAATTTACGCTTTTATAAGATAAAATAAAG
>CAUUAH010000032.1:0-13631 GCA_963542985.1 uncultured Campylobacter sp.
TACACGCGTAAGATCGTCGGCAGCGTCAGATGTGTATAAGAGACAGACTCAAACACCCTATAATGCGCCTCGTCGGCAAACTCCAGCATCTCCTTGTCGCCCCTGCTGTCGCCGTATGCGATCACGCGCTCAAAGGCGTCCGTGTCATACGCCTCGCGCACGCGGCGCACCTTCTCCGCGCCGTAGCAGTTGGCGCCGTCTATCTCGCCCGTTATCACGCCGCCCTTTTTCTTGATGCGAGTGCCCAGCAACTCGAACCCCTGCGCCTGGCACCACGGAGCTAGCCAGTCCTCGAGCGACGCCGTCACGATCACGACCTTGTCGCCGTTTGCCTTATACTCGGCGATCTTTGCCATCGCGGAAAATTTCACGATATCCTCGATGTGCGTGTTTGAGTATTTTTTGCAAATTTGAGCGAATTTATCCGCGCTCATGCCCGCGAAAAAGTACGTCATCAGCCGCCTGCGAGCGTAGTTGTTGCTGCAAATTTTTAGCTTATAGCCGATCAAAACGGGCGAAAGCCAAAAAATACCCCGAAAAAATTTCTTAAATCCTACGACGTAAGCGATAAACTCCAGCAGCGAGTCGTCGCGCGTGATCGTCCCGTCAAAGTCGAATAAAACCAAATTCATCTTCGTCTCAAATTTTAAATTTGCGCGATTATACCGCGCTAACGTTAAGGGACGGCAAATTTAGCCAGGTTTTGCCGCGCAAATTTGCTTTCTCTTTCGCGCTTGAAATTTAGCGCCCAAATTTCCCCTCAAGGCTCTTTAGCACGTATTTTATAAGCTCCAGCCCCTTTGATCGGTGCGAGATTTTTAGCTTTATCTCATCGTCTAGCTCGCCCAGAGTCTGCGTAAAGCCGCGCGGTATAAAGAGGCTATCGTAGCCAAAGCCGTTGCTGCCGCGCTCCTTGGAAATCGCAGTGCCGTGCATAAAGCCGTGCGCCGTAAAGTCGCCCAAATTTGAGCCAACCGCGATACAGGCAGTATAAAACGCGGGCGAGCTGGTTAAATTTAGCGCATTTAGCTCGGCTATCAGCTTTGCGCGGTTGCTAGCATCGGTCGCGCTTTTGCCCGTTATCTGCCCGCGCTCGTTCATATCGCTAAATCTCGCAGAGTAAATCCCGGGCCTGCCGCCAAGAGCCTCCACGCTGATGCCGCTATCGTCGCTTAGCGCGATAAACTCGTCCGCCAAATTTAGCTCACGCAGTTTAGCATGCACCGCGCGAGCTTTGATTAGCGCGTTTGCGGCAAATGTCGCGCCGTCCTCGACGATCTCAAAGGGCTCGCAAATTTCGCGCAATGCGTAAATTTCGTAATCTTTTAAAAAATCTTTTATTTCGCGTACTTTGTCGGAGTTGGATGTTGCTAAAACTATTTTCAAAATTTTTCCTTTTTCTAGCTTGTCTTTTTGATTCTTTGTTACGTAGCTTGCTAAAATTTCGCTCGGCAGGCTACGTGCCTAGCCTACGCAAAATTTCATCTACGCAACCGTAAAAATAATCCAAAAATACTTCGCTACGCTATTTTTAACCCGCGCATTTTATCAAATTCGACTTTAATTTACGTATTATCAAAATTCGGGTAAAATCACTCCTTTAAAAAGGAAAATTTATGATAGTAAAAAGCGCTTTACCGTTATCTTTTATCATCGGCAGCAGGTTTTTCGGACTATTTATCATTTTGCCCGTTATCAGCGTCTACGCACTCGAGCTTGAGGGGGCGACCGAGTTTTTAGTCGGCGTTCTTATCGGCGTTTACGCGATGTCGCAGATCACGTTTCAGGTGGTTTTTGGCTACGTCTCGGACCGATTCGGGCGCAAAAACTCGATGCTGATCGGACTGCTGGTTTTCATCGTGGGAGCTGCGATTTGCGCGGTGGCGACTGATATCTATACGATGATTTTTGGTAGATTTATCCAGGGCGCGGGCGCGATAGGAGCCGTGGCGATCGCGCTGATGAGCGACATGACTAAAGAAGAAGTGCGCGGACACGCGATGGCGATGATGGGCGCGTTTATCGGCATTAGCTTTACGCTTTCTATGATACTTTCACCGATACTTAGCGCCAAATACGGCCTTTCAAGCCTCTTTTACCTCTCGATCGCGGTTACGGTCGTTTGTATCGTGCTTCTATACACGGCCGTGGGCGAGGAGCCTAAATTTACGCATTCACAGGCCAAAATGCCGGCCGTAAAGCTACTCTCAAACAGAAATTTACTACTCATGAACATCAGCAACTTCATGCAAAAAATGCTGATGTCGGCGGCCTTTATCGTGATTCCGATCGCTATCGTGAAGTATTTTGGCATGGACAAAAAAGACCTCAGCGGCATCTACTCGGTTGCGAC
This sequence comes from uncultured Campylobacter sp., assembly GCA_963542985.1. Classification (GTDB taxonomy): domain Bacteria; phylum Campylobacterota; class Campylobacteria; order Campylobacterales; family Campylobacteraceae; genus Campylobacter_A. Next base: position 2,354 of record CAUUAH010000032.1, read on the forward strand.
GGTGTTTGGCTTTATCGCGATGGGTATAGGCGGCGCGATCGGCGAAACGAAACGCATAACAAAGCAAATTTTAGTCATCGGCGTCTCGCTTTTTGTCGTTTGCTACGGACTTTTCGCGCTCTCGCTCGGGCACAAGCCGCTGTTTTACGCCGGTGTGATTATATTTTTTATCGGCTTTAACCTGCACGAACCGATCCTGCAATCCATGGCATCCAAATTTAGCAAAGTAAGCCAAAAAGGCGCGGTTTTAGGCATCTTTAACGCCTTTGGCTACATGGGAAGCTTTATCGGCGGCATAGGCGGCGGTACTTTGCTTAAATTTTACGGCCTTAGCGCGCTTTCTGCCGTCGTGACGGCACTTTGCGTCGTGTGGCTGATCGCGCTAAAATGGCTAGATAACCCCAATATCTTTAAAAATATCTATCTGCCGTCTGACACGGACGCCGATCTAGCCGAGGTCGAGAAGCAAAAAGGCGTCGTGGAGTGCTACAAAAATGCGCAAAATCTCGTCGTGAAATACAACTCCAAGCTCACTAACGAGGCTGAAATAAAGCAAATTTTAGGCGTTTAGCGGACTTTGCGGACGGTAAATTTACCCAGTCCGTCCCGCGCAAAACGCCAAAACTTCGGCTCGCACGCCGTTTGATAACGTAACGACGCCTGTCATGTAAATTTAGCCGATTTTTAGCTATTTTTAAATACTATTATCAAAATCTAATTTCAAAAAAGGATAAAAATGAGCGATCTAAAAAAACAAATCGACGAGCTTTTCGAGGACAAAAAGATGTCCGTTTACGATGCGGCCAAACAACTAAACGTACGCGAATACGAAATCTTGCAGTACCGCGGCGATGATGAATTTAAGGAAGTCGGCGCAGAAAATTTGATGAAAATTTTTGAAGAAGTCAGCACTTGGGGCGAGATGCTTTTCATCAAAAATACGCCTGAATTTATCATCGAGATCAAAGTGAGTGTACCTATGCCTAAAAAAGCGAGAGGATTTTTAAATTTCACCGATAAAAGCGGCTTTTTGGGCGGCCACCTAAAAGAAGAATCAATCGCGAGCATCGGCTTTGTAAGCACTAAATTTATGGGCTTTCTCGGACACAGCCTGCACTTTTACGACGCGGATCACAACGTGATCTTTAAGCTTTTCGTAAATCGCAACGAAAAAATGAAACTAGACGAAGCGCAAGAGCAAAAATTCCTAGCGCTAAAAAACAGCTTTTGATTTTAGCTAGCTTTGCCGCGCGTAAATTTTAAGGTTTTTTTTGATGTCTAAAATTTACAAAATTTACGACGTTTTGATAATCGGAGCGGGCGCGGTAGGACTATTTTTGGCGGCGAATTTACGCGGTAAAAGCGTCGCCGTACTCGAAAAAAACGCAACTCCGGGCAAGAAAATATTAGCTAGCGGCGGCGGCAGGTGCAACGTCACAAACCGCCGCATAGACGCGTCAAACTACCTCGGCGACGCGGATTTCGTCAAAAATATCCTAAAAAACCTAGACTTCAAAGACGTTTTAAAATTTTTTGGCGAGTTAAAATTTAACGAGCAAAAGCAAAATCAGTTTTTCTGCGAAAGCGGTGCCAAAGACGTTTTGGCCGTGCTTTTAAAGCGCGCTAGACAAAGCGGAGCACAAATATTTTGCGGTGTTTGCGTAAAGGGCGCTAGAAAAATTTTGACCGATGAAAACGGAGAAATTTTGGATGCTTCTCTTGCAAAAGAAGCAAAATTTAATAGCGAAAATTTGCAAGATTGCAAATCCGAACAGACTGAAATTTTTGAAGTCGTCGCCGAAAACGGAGATAAATTTTACGCCCAAAATCTCGTCGTAGCTAGCGGCGGACTAAGCTACAAAAGCCTGGGCGCCAGCAACATCGGCTACGAAATAGCGCAAAGCTTCGGCGTCAAAGTCATCCAGCCCACACCCGCGCTCGTGGGATTTACCGTGCAAAAAGAGGAATTTTGGTTTAAAAATCTAAGCGGAGTTTGCTTTCCTGCCGAGATTAGCGTAGCTTGCGCAAATAAAAACGCCGCAAACCGCGAGCAAAAAATGCCGCGCAAATTTGCAGGCGACATACTTTTCACGCACAAAGGCATAAGCGGTCCGGCCGTGCTAAACGCTTCGCTTTTTTGGCAAAAAGGCTTGATCGCGATAAATTTTTGCCCGAATTTTAGCATCGAAACCGCTCAAAAAAGCAAAAAACAGCTCAGCACCGTCCTGCCGCTACCTAGGCGATTTACGCTCGAGTTTCTGCATGCTGCGGGGCTTAGCGACAAACCTTACTGCGAGTATCAAGCGGACGAAACGGCGAAAATCTCGCGGCTATTTGCGTACAAATTTGCGCCTGCGGGCACGTTTGGCTTCGAGCGAGCCGAAGTCACAAAAGGCGGGGTAGATACGGACGCGCTAGACGCAAACTGTGAGCATAACGGTACTAGCGGGCTTTACTTTATCGGCGAAGTCTTAAACGTGACGGGGATGCTCGGCGGGTACAACCTGCATTTTGCGTTTGCCTGTGCGGCAAATTTGGCAAAGCAGTTAAATGCCGAGTAGCGACGACTTGGCCAAATTTGAGCCGTAAATTTAGCCCGCCTCAAGATTTAATCGCTAAATTTACAACTCTTTTATCTTTGCCTCCACCTCTGCTTTTAGGCTTTTTGCATGCTTGTCGCCGTTTTTTTCTAAAATTTTATTCGCGACTTTAAGGGCTTTTTCGTAGTTTTGCAGAGCCTCCGTTTTATTGCCAAGACCCGCCAGATCTCCCGCCATCAGCGCATAATACTTGGCTTGCAGCAAATTTACGCTATCAGCGCCGAAAACCTCTTCGTAAATTCTAAACGCGACGGCGTGTTTTACGTATGCGCCGTTAAAATCGCCCATTTTATAGAGCGTATCGCCAAACCCCGCGTAGCAGCTCATCAGATCTTTTTGCATCTTCTCGCCGCCTAGCTCATAGCATCTGATCGCCGCGCCGAAATTCGCTATCGCTTCATCGTATCTCCCTAATGCCGACTGTGCGATAGCTACGCCGTGATAGGGCTTTGCTAGTGCTTTGTGCTCTTTGCCGAACCCTTTTTGTAAAATTTTTAGCGACCGTTCGTAGGCTGCGAGCGCCTTTTGCGGCTCACTCGCTAGCATAAAAAATGCGCCTGCGTTATTTAGCGCCATTATAGTGTTTTCATGCACTTCGCCGTACTCAGCCAGGCAAATTTGAGCGGCTTTTTCGCCCACTATCGACGTAGCGGTGGCATCGCGATCAGGCTTTATAAACTCATCTATGCTGCGCTGCATCGCCTCTTCGCAACTCATCCCAAACAGCCAAATCGGAAGCAGAAAAATTAAAATTTTACGCATAAAATTCCTTTAAAATTTCGCGCTATTGTAACTACTAAAAGCAAATTTTATATAAGCTTTGGATAAAATCACTAAAATTTAAAGGAGCCAAAATGTCAAATATCTTAATCATAGGCGCGGGCGGCGTGAGCCAAGTCGCGACCGTAAAATGCGCGATGAACGCGGACGTTTTTAGCAAGATCACCCTTGCAAGCCGCACAAAAAGCAAGTGCGACGCGATCGCTAAATTTATCAAAGACCGCCTAGGTGTGCAAATTGACACCGCCCAGATCGACGCGGACGATACCGATGCCGTAGTCGCGCTCATCAAAAAAACGGGCGCCGATTTGCTTTTAAATGTGGCGCTGCCCTATCAAGACTTAACTCTCATGGACGCGTGCTCTCGCGCCGGCATCCCATACATCGACACCGCAAACTACGAGCACCCGGACACCGCGAAATTTGAATACAAGCTGCAGTGGGCGAAGGACGGCGAGTTTAAAGCCGCAAACACTATGGCGCTACTGGGAAGCGGCTTTGACCCGGGCGTGACGAACGTATTTTGCGCCTATGCACAGCAAAATCTCTTTGACGAGATCCACGAGATCGACATCCTAGACTGCAACGCGGGCGATCACGGATATCCGTTTGCGACGAATTTCAACCCAGAGATAAATTTACGTGAAGTGAGCGCAAAAGGGCGCTACTGGGAGCGCGGCGAGTGGAAAGAGACCGAGCCGATGCAGATAATGTTTAAATGGGACTACCCAAAAGTCGGCGTCAAAGATAGCTACCTGCTCTATCACGAGGAGCTTGAAAGCTTAGTAAAAAACATCAAAGGACTAAAGCGGATCCGCTTTTTCATGACATTCGGACAGAGCTACCTAACTCACATGAAATGCCTAGAAAACGTCGGCATGCTACGTATCGACGAGGTTGAGCACAATGGCGTAAAGATCGTGCCGATCCAGTTTTTAAAGACGCTTTTGCCTGATCCTGCGAGCCTCGGTCCGCGCACAAAGGGCAAGACCAATATCGGCTGCGTGATCCGAGGCCTAAAAGATGGCAAAGAGCGCCAGGTCTATATATACAACGTCTGCGATCACGAGGCTTGCTACGCCGAGACGGGCGCGCAGGCCGTGAGCTACACCACGGGCGTGCCTGCGATGATCGGCTCGATGATGGTCGCAAAGGGCATTTGGAGCGGAAAAGGCGTCTTTAATATGGAAAATTTCGACGCTAAGCCTTTCATGGACGAGCTAAATAAACAGGGCTTGCCGTGGGAGATGATAGAGATGAAGCCGGGCGAGAGGTATGAAGTCTAAGCCCTAGGCTTGTCTTTTTGTCTTACTCTGCGTTGTATTTAAATTTTACTCGGTCACGTATTTCATATACGCTCCCGTCGTAAAATTTAAATCCGCCTTGATTAGGATAAAAATACTTCTCCTTTTTTGGTGGGCATATTTAAATAGATTTGAAATTTTCGCCCTACGACAGACTATATGTCTAGTCTTGGGACGAAATTTACTTCTTCTATTTAGCTACGAGCGTAGCGACGTAGAAAACATTTAAAATCATCTCACGATACTTTGCCTTGTAATCTTGTATTTAAATTTGCTCGGTTATGTATTTCATATACGCTCCGCTTAAAAATCTTCTGCTTGCAGCTACGAGCGAAGCGAAGTAGAAATTTCGCCTCGTCTAAGCGAAAAGTCCTACACATTATTTCAAGTTAGATATGCTTTGTAAATTTTTATCACTTTAGTAAATTTAGCCAGTCGTTCCAACCTCTCGTACGGCTAAATTTTCAAATTTGACGATAATTTTGGAGTATATTTATAGCTAAATTTAGCCGCCAACCAGCCATGTTAGCGCCTTTACTGTGCGGCTTATCTCGTCTGTGTAGTGATTGCCCGGATTTAGCTCAAATTTGCTTCCGACAACCAAACTCTCAAAGTGCGCGGCAATATCGCGCGTGGCCTCTAGCGCCGTTTTTAGGTATTTGTTTTTGCTCATACTCTCGCGGTCGCCGATCGAAAGATACGCGCGCTCCAGCTTACCCGCAAGATGCGAGCCAAGCGCAAACTCGCGAAAATCCTTATACCAAAGCGAGCCCGAAACGCTAGCGACGCGCGTAAACATAGGCGTTTTATAAAGCGAATAAAGCGCAAAAAGTCCGCCTAGCGAGTATCCGGCGATCCCAAGCCACGCCGCATCGCCCGTTATTGCCAGCACGGCAGGTGCGATCTGCTGCATTAGAGTTTGCAGGTATTCATCCGCCCTACCCTCAAAAGGCGCCTCTTTCTTAAAAAGAGCAGGCATCGGCCAGGGCGTCATTTCGGAGTTCCACTCTAGTCCGCCCACTGCCGCGAGCGTGAGATTTACGCCGCCAAGCTCACTTAAAGCTCGCACGATCTCGTCCGCTTCGTTGGCAAACGCGTTATAAAATACTATCGGCGCGCCTGCGTTTTGCAAACCGCCATCATCCGCCTTTTGCGTCAAATTTTGCGCTCCTATGCGGTAGATTGCGACCTTTTTACGGGCTATTTCAAATTCCTCTTTCACGGCGGCCCTTTTTTGCGTTCGCGTAAATTTTACTTTTTCTTATTTTCGCTTTTTTGTGCGTTTAGCGCCTCAAATTTCTGCTTTAAAATTTTAAAAACTTCATGCTTTGAGAGCTCGTATTTATCGTATATCACCGCATCGTCGTCGCCGATAGGCTGCATGAGGCCATCAGCCGCGTCGCGGTCTAGTTTGCCTCTTTTAAATCTAACGTTTAAAACGTCGATTTTGCGTTTAGCGTCGACCATGCGAACGCCGATCTCTTCGATATCTTTAAAGTAAAATTTAGCGTTTTTGCCGCCCTTTTGCACTAAAAATCCGTCGTCATCGATGCTTAGAAAGCTAACTTGAAATATCTTTTTCACGCAAAAAACGGCGCAGATCACGGCGACGACCACGGTAAAAATGCCGGTCCCGCCTATGCCGTAATAAAAATACCCCGCGCACCCCGCCGCAAACAGCGCAACCGCCAAAAATAGCGCACTTACCGCCCCTTTTTTATTTTCTTTCGTCGTCATATTTTGCCTTGGATTAAATTTTAGTCCCATTATATCTTAAGTCGGCGATTTTTCGGCATTACGGAATAAAAAATAATAATAAAGCAGAAAATTCGGCGCAAGCAGATCTTTAAGCGCCGAATTTAAGGATTATTTTATTTTAGCTTCGAGTGAGATTTCTACATCCGGATAGCTTTTGCCACCATGAAAAGGCTTGGCTGAAGCGGCGTATTTTTCAAATGTCTCATTGAGTTTCAAATCAGCCAACAAATCAATGCCGATTTTAGCCTTTAGTTTACCATCTTCCACCGTATACTGCGTTTTGTAAGACTTTGAGTTTCCTTTTACGCTAACTTCGACTTCAGCTTCGCCCGCTTTTTCGTCGCCGCTTACGGATACGATTTTAGCTGTTATTGCGTTGCCGTCAAAGATCATACCGATACGTTTGTCGCGATCGGGCAACTTTGTATCGATATTTTTAGGATCGATGTTAAACTCAAAGGTTTTTAGAAAATCGGCAAAATTTGCGTTTTCCGCGCTTTTAAAGCCAAGATCTTTAAACGTACCCTCGACGGCTGTTTTGTTAGCTAACTTATAACCAACGAATTTGACGCTAGGGTTGCCATCTACACTAAAAGCAAATGCCGAAGCAGCCAAAATAGATGTGACAAGCGCACCTGAAATAATTTTTTTCATACACTCTCCTTAAGATTAAGATTAATAACTAATATCATTAGAACGGGAATTATATAACCCCTATCTTCAAAGAATGCTTAAATTGGATATTTTTTATCCTTTTTTATTAGTAATACCGTTTTTGCAGTACTTATAAAACACATCTAAGAAATTTAAAGCGCAAAAAATACTATAATCGCCGCAATAATTTGCTCCAAATTTAAATTACTCTTTACTAAAAAGAGATAAAAAACCGCCGCTTCTACCGCACTATCCAAAGCCTACACGCCGACAATGTTCCCTTTCAAATACCGCGCAAGTCTTAAAATGTAGCCAAATTTAACCAAAGCGGAGTATAATGCTAATGAGATAGCGGCTTTAAGGAGGCGAAATGGGTTTAAATTTGAGCAAATTTTACGCGTTTTTTGCCTTTTTTATCCTGATTTTTGCAGGCTGCGCGGACGAGAAGGGGAGCGCATTTTTTAACGGCTACGTCGAGGGAGATTATCTTTACGTCGCGCCTAGCGTTAGCGGACGGATCGTAAATTTAAGCGTCAAAGAGGGCGCCACTGTTCAAGAGGGTGAGCCACTTTTTGCGCTTGAGAGCGCCGAAGCGATAGCAAATTTAGACGCCACAAAGGCTAACGTGAGCGCTCTGGAAGCCGAGCTAGCCGACCTTAGCACGGGCAAGCGCCCGGAGGAGATCGAGCGGATAGATGCCGAGCTAAAACAAGCTAGGGCCGCGCTTTGGATCGCGGAGGCTAACTACGAGCGCGCAAAGTCGCTGCTAGCCAAACATGCCGTTTCGCAAAAAGAATTTGACGCCGCAAAGGCGGAATTTGACCGCGCAAACGCCCTAGTTAGCGAGCTAAACGCCGCGCTAAAAATCGCAAATTTGCCCGCTAGAAGCGAACAAATAACAAGCCTAAAAGCAAAAATACAAGCAGCCAAAGCTAACGAGCGCGCCGCGCGGTGGAAGCTGGAGCAAACCGCCGTCCTAGCGCCGAGATCCGGACTCGTCGAAGATATATTTTATAAAACGGGCGAGTTCGTCCAAAGCTCGCAGCCCGTGCTATCTCTGCTGCCGCCTAGCGAGATCAAGATCAGGTTTTTCGTGCCCGCAGGCGCGCTGCCTAGCCTGCGCGAGGGGCAAAAAGCGCGCATTAGCTGCGAAGGATGCGCGGACTTTAGCGCTCGCATCGTAAAAATCGCGTCCGCTCCCGAGTACGCCCCGCCCGTCATCTACAACCAAACCTCGCAAAGCACACTGGTGTATCTAGTCGAGGCCGTGCCTGAAAACAACGCAACCGCCCTGCACCCGTCGCTGCCGATAAAAGCGAGGCTAGAGCCGTGAATGCGCAAAATATCTCCGCTCAAATTCGGCGTTTAAATTTAGACGAAATTTCGCTCGGGCAAAATTTAAACGCACGCGGCGGTAAAATTTACGGCATAGACAAAGCTCCGCCATCGGCCGGGAAAATTTCAAATTTTAGCGGTTTAAATTTAGCAAACGAAGTCAAAGCCAAATTTAGCCTTCATAAAAATTTTCGCGTAAATTTTAGCAGCTCAAATTTGCCGTCAAATTTGACAAACGCGTCAAATTTAACCGCAAGCCAAAGCTCAAATTTGACTCCAAATTTGAGCCCGAAACCGCAGAGCGGCGACTACGCCATCAATGTTAGCGGCCTCACCAAAAAATTCGGCAAAAAGGTCATCACGGACGGCATCGACATCAGGGTCAAAAAGGGCAGCGTGTGCGGATTTTTAGGACCAAACGGCAGCGGCAAGACGACTACCATACGCATGCTTTGCGGCCTTTTGAAACCAGACGGCGGTAGCGGTAGCTGTCTGGGGTACGATTTTCGTAGCCAAAGCGAAGCCATACGCCTAAAAACTGGCTATATGACGCAAAAATTCGGCTGGTACGACGATCTAAGCGTGAGAGAAAATTTAGAATTTATCGCTAGGCTCTTCGCGGTCAAAAATCAAAAAGCCGCCGTAAATCAAATCCTAGATCGCCTAGAGCTCGCCCCGCGTCAAAACCACCTAGCAGGCAGCTTATCGGGCGGCTGGAAGCAGCGGCTGGCGCTTGCGATGTGCCTCGTACACGGCCCGGAGCTGCTTTTGCTCGACGAGCCCACGGCGGGCGTAGATCCAAAGGCTAGACGCGAGTTTTGGGATATCATCCACGAGCTAGCCCAGGATGGCATCACGGTGCTAGTCTCCACGCACTACATGGACGAGGCCGAGCGCTGCCGCGAGCTCATCTACATCGCCTACGGCAAGATCCTAGCCCGCGGCACGCAGTCAGACATCATCGCTAGCTACGATCTAAACGTCTGGGAGCTAAGCGGAGACGCAGCCGGCCGGGCGGCCGGGCGACTAGCGTCAAACTCCGCGCTTAGCGTTTCGGCTTTTGGTAACGGCTATCACGTAACCGCAAAAGACGCGGCCGCGCTACAAGAAGCGGTCAAAGCCCTAGAAATACCGCGAAACGAGCTAAGCCTAAGACCGATAAAAGCAAGTCTAGAGGATGTTTTCATTCACCTGCTAGAGCTTCATAAAGACGAGCGATTTTAGGAGCGGCGATGAAATTTATCTCGTTTTCACGCACCGTGGCGATGATCGTAAAGGAGTTTCGTCAAATTTTAAGAGACCGCGCGACGCTAGCGATGATCATCGCGATGCCGCTGATGCTGATGCTGCTTTTTGGTTACGCGATAAACAACAACCCGCGCCACCTGCCCTCAACCGTAGTGATCGCTGATAGCGGCGGCAAGCTCACCCGCTCGCTAGTTAGCGCGATGAAAAATACGGAGTTTTTCGACGTAAAAGATGTCGGCGCGGACGCAGCTAGAGCCGAAGCCATGATGCAAAGCGGCGAGGCGCAGTTTATTATATATTTTCCGCCGAATTTAGAACGCGACCTTATGCGAGGCCAAACGCCTAAAATTTTAATCGCCACCGACGCCACCGATCCCTCGGCAAACTCGGGCGCCGCGACCGCGCTACAAATGGCATTTGAGCAAGCTCTAGCTAGAGATAAGCCCGGCTACGCGCAGCCTAGGGCGGAATTTGAACTACGCGCGCACTCCCGCTACAACCCCGAGCTACTCACGCGCTATCAGATCATCCCGGGACTTATGGGTATCTTGCTCACACTAACGACGATCCTGCTAACTAGCATCTCGGTGACGAGAGAGTTTGAGCGCGGCACGATGGAAAATCTCCTCGCCGCTCCTCTGCGCCCGGCCGAGGTGATGATAGGCAAAATTTTGCCTTATCTGCTCATAGCCTACCTGCAAGTAGGTGCGCTTTTGTTGATAGCCAGGCTACTTTTCGGGCTGCCCGCTATCGGCGACTGGGTGGCGCTTTTTACGGCTTGCACCTTGCTAATGCTTGCAAATTTGGGCGTGGGTTTTACTTTTAGCACGCTAGCTCGTAGCCAGCTACAGGCGATGCAGATGACTTATTTTTTCTTTTTGCCTTCGATGCTGCTATCGGGGTTTATGTTTCCTTTTTACGGGATGCCCGCGTGGGCGCGGTTTATCGGCGAGTGCTTTCCGCTGACGCATTTTTTGCGTATCATTAGAGGCGTATGGCTAAAAAGCGCCGAGCTTAGCGATTTTTACTACGATCTAGCCGCGATTTTGGCGTTTTTATGCGTTAGTACGGCCATATCACTCGCTAGGTATAAAAGGACGCTAGATTAGCCTACTCCGGATCGTCGCTAAACTCGTTATCTCTAAAAATTTTATAAAAATCGATAAACCAAAGCGCGAAGGCTACGGCGATGAGGGTTGCTGGCAGATGGATATAAAATCCACTCCAAACGTAAGCTAAAAAACCTCTGCAAACACCCGCGACAATAACAAGCGCGAAGGCGATCTTGCTAAGGCGTAAAAACTCAAGCTCCTGCCCGCTGTGGCGCAGACCCGCGATGTTAAAGATAAGCATAATGCTAAAAATAATGCCGTTTAGAGCGATGACGTGCAGCATATTTGTCTCTAGCCCCAGTCCCAAAATCCCGCTCGCGCCGTAAATGATATAGCCCGCCGCCAGTAAAAGCTGCATCAAGTAGTAATAAATCACGAAGCTATGGCGCAAAAGCTCCTTATAGTGCCACTCTTTTAGCTTGGCTAAAATCGCGCTACCGCCTGTCTCTTATACACATCTGACGCTGCCGACGATCTTACGCGTGTA
>CAUUAH010000033.1:0-13626 GCA_963542985.1 uncultured Campylobacter sp.
ACACGCGTAAGATCGTCGGCAGCGTCAGATGTGTATAAGAGACAGGCATTTACTTTATTTAACTCCTCTGTCGTTTGACTATTGGTTAACATTGAGTTGTCATAATAGTCCTCTGCGTATTGTATAACAGCATAATATGCAATAACCCCAGACAACACAAGCGCCATAATTAACATCAATGTAACTTCGCTTGGCTTTTTCCCGTCGAAATAGTTATCTATTTTTACAAGTATATTATCTTTTTTCATTATTTAATCTTTATAGTGACATTTGTTTCATATGATGGTGCTCCATAATTTTTATCTAGTAAAATTTCTCTAGTTAATATGGAGTATCTTTCAGAATTACTTACGTTTTGTATAAGCTCCGTTAATTTCTTTTCATCTTTGCTTACTAGGGTAACTGTCATATTTCTGTCTGAGTTATTAATTTTTGCAGTCTGTATATCTTTATTGTTTATCAGATTGCTAAGTTCAAACAACACGATGCCCTTCATAGGATAATTAACTTTTTTGTCATAAATTTCATTGATGGTATTTTTTCTAAAATTAATTCTTTCTTGTTCGGCCTCAATTAACTTTGAAGTATCTAAAATTTGTTGATCGGCAGCCGCCAGGGCCGACTCTATTCTTATTTTATCTGCATTGTTGATTTCATACTCGCTCTTTTTATCCGCAGTATCTATATCGGTTATAATTCCTGATACGTAAAGATACAGTGGATGTAATAGTCCGAGTAATAAGCCAGTCAGTACATATGAAATAAGTTTACCGCTACTGCGTTGAAATAGCGGCAACGGGCGCAAGAAATTTGAGAAGTTAAAATCATTTTCCTGAGTTTCTTTATAATATTGCGCATTAACCACCATAATATTATGGATGTTGCTTATCTCAATTTCTTTTGAATTTATTGCAATATTTAGCTCAAGATTTTTGGTTGGTATATTTAGTTTTTCTTGCATAAATTCTGAAAAATCACCCATTATTGCATCAGCTACTATATATATGCTTGAAATACTTGACCCATTAAACCTGCTAAGACTATTTACGATATCGCCTATATAATAAGCTATCTCGTCAAAAATTTCTGTTATGAAATTTTTATTTTTATCATCAGGCGTATTTGTTCCGTGTTTAAGTATATTTAAAAATGCACTATCGTTTAATTTATCTCCGCTTAAAGTAGCAAATTTTTCGCTAATGTTTTTTATAGAATATCTAAGCGGTCTTGACTGAATATACTCTCCGTTGTAGTAAACTGCTATAAAAGCGTCATCCTCTTGTATTACTATAAAGGCTTCCGTATCTTGAGTAGAAAGTATGTTCTTTTTGTATAATGCATCAAACGCCAATGGAGCAGGAACTACGTAATCTATAAATGGAATCTTCTTTATTGCTAAAGAGTACAATTTGTCTGTAGATAAAACATCAGATATGAATACATTAAAAATTTTAGTTTCGGATGAGATATTTGGAACCTCATTGTACACTATCTTGTATTCAGTTGCTGGATCTAGGTTAAACTGCTCATAAGCTTTTATGGTTATTAGGTTTGATGTATCGTCTTCTTCGGTAGATATCGGAATTTCCACGCTTCCTACCGTGATATCTTTATACTTGACATACGATATGAAAAAACTGTTTTTATTAGCTTTGCTTAATTCCATTGGAAAAATTTTATTATTAGAAAAAGCATAAGAGGTTTGCAGGTACGGATCGTATGTGACTATGCTTCCTGTATCGCCTTTGTTTTTTGCCATAGTTTAAATTCCCTCCAAACAAATAATCAATTGTATGATTGCAAAAAAATAATAGAACCCACAACCAATGGCGTTATTATAGCACAAAAATTAGGTAACTTAATAATTATTTATAAAATATTCAAGCTTTTTATAGTTTTTTCGTCTTTGCGCCAGTCTTTTTTAACGACTACAACGAGCTTTACGAGGATTTTTTGATCGGTAAAATTTGATATTAACTTTCTTGAATTTATCCCGATTCTTTTGATGGTTTGTCCGTTTTTTCCGATAATCATAGATTTGTGTATCTCGCGCTCGGTAATTATGGTGGCATAAATTTCAGTTATATCTGGTTTTTCTTTGACTTTGTCTATGAGCACGTCGGTAGAGTAGGGGATCTCGTCGCTTAGATTATCGTATAGTGCCTCAAGAATAAATTCACGAAAAATTTCCTTTTCATTTGTCGGCGTTAAGAATTCTGGATCATAAAAATACTCGTGCTCTGGCAAAAGCTTGCAAATTTCATCTAAAAGCGGCTTTTTATAAGTTTGCCTTTTGACGCTAAAAGGCAAAAGCGCGGTAAATTCGTCTTGGAATTTTTGATACTGTGTGATTTTTTCCAGCACCTTAGCGTTTGAGACTTCGTCAACCTTGGTGAGCACCAAGATATGAGGTTTTTGCGGATTTAAATTTAGAAATTTGACATAGTTGTCTATGTCATCGTGAATAGGTGCCAAAAACACGATCGCGTCGCAGTCACCCATGGATTTTATCGCTTCGTTTATCATGAGTTTGTTTAGCGTTTTGTTGCTCTCGTGAAGACCCGGCGTATCGGTAAAAACGATCTGATCTTCGCCGTTCATCACGATGCCGCTGATCTTGCGCCTCGTGGCGTTTTGCTTGTGCGAGACGATGGTGATCTTCGCATCAAGCAAAAAATTTAAAAGCGAGCTTTTGCCTGCATTCGTACGGCCTAGGATGCTTACAAAGCCTGATTTCATAAGATATATCTCGCCAGATCTTGATCCTCGACGACTTCCGAGAGGCGCTTTTCTACGAGGGCTTTGTCTACCTCTATCGTTTCGCCGCCGTGCTCGTTAGCCTCAAAGCTGATATCCTCTATCACGCGCTCGATCACGGTGTGTAGGCGTCTAGCACCGATGTCTTCCATTTTTTCATTGGCGTTTTGAGCGATTTTGGCAATAGCCCTGATGGCTTCATCGTTAAATTTAAGCTCAACGTTTTCGGTTTTTAAAAGCGCTTCGTACTGTTTGAGTAGCGAATTTTTAGGCTGAGTTAAAATTTGATACAGTGCGTTTTCATCTAGGCTATCAAGCTCAACCCGTAGTGGAAAACGCCCTTGAAGCTCCGGGATTAGGTCGCTTGGCTTGCTGATGTGAAAGGCGCCCGCGGCAATAAAAAGGATATGGTCGGTCTTTATGGCGCCAAATTTGGTCGTCACCGTCGAACCCTCCACGATAGGTAGCAAGTCGCGCTGTACGCCTTCTTTGCTCGGATCTTGCCTGCCCGAGTTTCCGGAGCTCACCGCGACTTTATCGATCTCGTCGATAAAGATTATGCCCTCGTTTTCGGCTCTTCGCACGGCTTCGGTTTTGATGCTTTCCATATCTAAAATTTTATCGCTAGCTTCGTTTTTGAGCGCCTCTTTGGCATCTTTTACCTTCATCTCTTTTTTGACGGTTTTGTTGCTTAGGCCGATTATTTTGACGAAGCTCTCTTGCATTTGCGCCATATCGGGCGGCACGTTCGCACCCGCGTCAAAGCTATTTTGCACGACCTCTATCTCGATGCTTAGATCATCCAGATCGCCGTTTTCGAGCCTACTCATCATCTTTTCGTAGCTTTTTTCGTAGTCGGCTTTTTTCTCTTCGCTGGCACCCGCAGGTAGAGGCGGCAGGAGCTTTTTTATTATCTTATCTTTTACATATTCGTCGATTTTTTCGCGATTTTTCTCACGCTGTTCGGCTTTGACCAAATTTACCGACGCAGCCGCCAGATCGCGCACCATGCTTTCTACGTCGCGTCCGACGAAGCCCACTTCGGTGTATTTGCTAGCTTCTACTTTGATAAACGGCAAACCCATCATCTTTGACAAACGCCTTGCGATCTCGGTTTTGCCCACGCCAGTCGAGCCTATCATTAGGATGTTTTTTGGCATGATATCGTCTTGCATCGCTTTATCTAGTTTCATCCTGCGATAGCGGTTTCGTAGCGCGATGGCGATGATCTTTTTGGCGTCTTTTTGTCCGATAACATAATCGTCTAAAAATTTCACTATCTCTTTTGGGGTTAAATTCATCTTTTCTCTATTCCAAAACGTAGGTTTTTATATTCGTGTTCGTGTAAATGCAAATTTCGCCCGCGATCTTTAGGCTCTCTTTTACGAGCTCTTCTTCGTCGATCCGGGCAAATTTATCAAGAGCTCTGGCGGCAGAGAGAGCATAGTTTCCGCCGCTTCCGATGGCGGCTATCTTGCCGTCTTCGGGCTCTACGACGTCGCCCGTCCCGCTTAAAAGGAAAATTTTCTCTCTATCAAGCACTAGCATCATGGCTTCTAGCTTGCGCAGATATTTATCCTTGCGCCACTCTTTGCTAAACTCGATCACCGCTTTTAGCAGGTCGCCTTTGGTATGATCTAGGTTGTTTTCAAACATATCAAAGAGATTAAACGCATCGGCGGTGCTGCCGGCAAAGCCCGCTAGGACCTTGCCGCCGTGGATTTTGCGGATTTTTACCGCATTGCCTTTTAGCACCGTGTTACCAAAGCTTACTTGCCCGTCGCCACCGATGACTGATTTATTCTTGCCTTTGTAGGCTAAAATGGTAGTCGCGTGAAACACTTATTCGCCCTCGACGTCCAGTTTTAGCGTGGCACGCACGGCGTGACCGAGTTTTACGTCTACTTCATAGATGCCGGTCGCTTTTATAGTATGGGCGAAGTCAAACGCCTTTTTATCTACGACTAGATGATGATTTTTTTCTAGCGCTTCTGAAATTTCATCTTTCGTTACCGCGCCAAATAGCGCGCCGTTTGCTCCGAGCGGCTTTTTAACCTTGAGCGTGATTTTTTCAATCTCGGATTTTAGCTTTTCTATATTTGCGATTTCGTATTTTAGCTCCTCGGCCTTACGTTTTTGCTCGGCTTCATACTGGCGTAAGACATCAGGAGTCGCAGCTTTTGCAAAGCCTTTGCCAATTAGGAAGTTATTGCCATATCCTTCTTTTACCTCTTTGATTTCGCCGGCTTTTCCAAGTGATTTTACGTCTTTTATTAGTAGTACTTTCATTTTTATCCTTTATTTAGTTAAATTTGCGTCCGTTTTTGCGTCCGATGATAAATCTTAGCGCGTTTAGCTTGATAAATCCGTTCGCATCTTTTTGATCAAACACGCTATCCTCTTCAAACGTGCAAAACGCCTCGCTAAAGAGATTATCCGTTTTACTATCGCGGCCTAGCACGATGACGTTGCCTTTGTAGAGTTCGACTTTGACCGTGCCGTTTACGTTCTCTTGGCTCTTGTCGATGAGCGCTTGTAGCATGATACGCTCAGGCGACCACCAGTAGCCGTTATAGATGAGTTCTGCGTAGCGAGGCATCAACTCGTCTTTTAGGTGTGCCGCGCCGCGGTCTAGCGTGATGCTCTCGATCGCGCGGTGAGCTTTTAGCATGATCGTGCCGCCAGGAGTTTCATAGCAGCCGCGGCTTTTCATGCCAACTGAGCGGTTTTCGACGAGGTCGAGTCTGCCGATACCGTGCTTTGCGCCTAGGCGGTTTAGCTCGGCTAGTAGCACCGCCGGGCTCATTTTTTTACCGTTTATGCTAACAGGATCGCCTTTTTCGTAGCCGATTTCTATTATTTCGCTTTCGTTTGGCGCGTCTTTGGGGCTTACCGTCCAGCGCCACATGTCGGCTTCTGGAGCGTGAGCAGGGTTTTCAAGCACTAGACCCTCGTAGCTGATATGGAGTAAATTTGCGTCCATAGAGTAGGGGCTTTTGCCCGGTTTCTTTTCTATTTTGATGCCGTTTTTTTCGGCGTATTTTAGTAGCTTTTCACGGCTGTTTAGATCCCATTCGCGCCAAGGGGCGATGATAGTTAGGTTATCTCCCAATGCGTAGTAGCCCAGCTCAAAGCGCACTTGGTCATTGCCCTTGCCCGTCGCTCCGTGGCTCACGCCGTCGGCGCCTACTTTGGCGGCGATTTCGGCTTGTTTTTTAGCTATCAGCGGGCGAGCTATCGATGTGCCTAGTAGATATTCGCCCTCGTAGACGGCGTTTGCTCTAAACATCGGAAATACGAAATCTCGCGCAAATTCTTCTTTTAAATCCTCTATAAATATATTTTCGGGTTTTATACCGAGCTCCAGCGCTTTTTGGCGTGCGGGTTCTAGCTCCTCGCCCTGGCCGATATCGGCGGTAAAGGTCACCACTTCGCATTTATACTCGTCTTGCAGCCATTTTAAAATAATGCTCGTATCAAGTCCGCCAGAATAGGCGAGAACGACTTTTTTTACATCTTTTTTCATTCTCTATCCTTTATATTGAGATGACGCGTATTTTAGCCAAATTTGATTAATTTGTTATAAATATTTCCGCTAAAATCGCGTGCGCCGCATATCAAATTTACATTAAATTTAATATGCGGCGGCGAGGAATTAAAAATTTAAGCCAAATTTGGCTAAAATCGCCGCCATGAGAGTAGATAAGTTTTTAAATACCGTAAATATAACAAAAAGGCGCGCAGTCAGCGAAGACATGTGCAAAAGCGGCGTCGTGAGCGTAAACGGCGTCGTAGCCAAACCAGCCAAAGAGGTTAAAATCGGCGACGTGATAACGATCAAATTTCTAGCCAAAGAGGCGCGCTACGAGGTGCTAGCGATCCCAGAGACCAAAAGTATCCCAAAATCAGCCCAAGCGCTATACGTAAAAGAGCTATGATAGAGCTAAATTTGGGACTTGGCGAGCTTGAGGAGATAGTAAAAATTTTACCCCAAAGCGGCGTCGTTATCTTGCAGGGAAATTTAGCTAGCGGTAAAACGACGTTAGTAAAAGCTATCGTAAAAGCTCGCGGCATCGATGCGGAGGTTACTTCGCCGACATTTTCGGTCATGCAAAGCTACGGAGATAAAATTTATCACTACGACATCTATCAAAACGGACTTGACGCGATTTTACAAAACGGACTTTTTGAAAATTTGCTAGAGGAGGGGCTTCACCTGGTAGAGTGGGGCGACGAGCGACTGGAAAAGGCGCTAGAAAATTTGGGCGAAAAATGCGTCAAGGTAGTTATCTCGCCTAGCCAAAAAGGGCGAAAATACGAGGTTTACGGTGCATAAATTAGAAGTTAAAGATTTACAAAAAACGATCAAAAAAACAAACATCATAAAAGGCATTTCGCTGGAGGTCAAAAGCGGCGAGGTAGTAGGGCTGCTGGGTCCAAACGGCGCGGGAAAAACGACGACGTTTTATATGATATGCGGGCTCATCTCGCCAACTAGCGGTAGCGTCTTTTTAGACGGCGCAGACGTGACGAAGGTACCGCTACATAAGCGCGCGCATATGGGTATCGGCTATCTGCCGCAAGAATCAAGTATATTTAAAGACCTCTCCGTCGAGGAAAATTTACTACTCGGCGCCGAAATCCTATATAAAGACGAGGCCGTCCGCGAGAAAAAAGTAAACGAGATGCTAAATTTGCTAAACATCGAGCCCATACGCCTGCGAAAGGGCGTGAGCCTAAGCGGCGGCGAGCGCAGACGCTGTGAGATCGCTAGAAGCCTCATCATCACGCCTAAATTTTTGCTACTGGATGAGCCATTTGCCGGCGTCGATCCGATCGCCGTTAGCGACATACAAAGCATCGTTCGCGATCTAAAAAAGCTTGGCATCGGCGTACTCATCACTGACCACAACGTTCGCGAGACGCTAGCCATCTGCGACCGCGCCTACGTGATCAAAGACGGTAGCCTGCTAGCTAGCGGCAGCGCGAACGAAGTCGCGAACAACAAACTCGTGCGCACCCACTATCTGGGCGAAGAGTTTAAATTTGTAGAATAATGCTAAAGCAAACTCAAGCTCCCAAAAATAAGCTCTCGCACACGTTGCGCTCGTGGCTGCCGATACTTAGCAGCAGCGTCGAGGAGCTAAAGGAGACGCTTGAGCCGTTTTTGGCGGATAATCCGTTTGCTAGCGTGCAGCAGCGAAATTTAAGCGAGCTGCCAAGCGCCGCGCCATCCAAAAAAGATAAAAATTTTTTCAAAGAAATATCAAAAAACAGCGTAACCGACAATATCGAAAGCTTTAGCGTGGCTAAAACCGGGCTCTACGACAAGCTAATGGGGCAGATAGATAAGCCGCTGTTTCCGACCGAAAAATCCCAAAAAATCGCGATGAAAATAATCGAATGCATAAACGAGGAGGGCTACTACGAGCCTGAAGTATTTGACGAATTTAGCGAGGCGGAGATCGAGTCTGTGCGAAAGCGCTTTGCGTACTTAGAGCCCGCGGGCATTGGCGCAAAGGACTACAAGGAGAGCTTTTTGTTTCAGCTTGAGGAGCTAAATTTGGATGAGAAGCTCTTTGAAAGCGCCAAAAAGCTTGCGTTAAATTTCGAAAATCTCTCCCAAATGCGCAAAATCCCGCTCTATAACGAAGCTCTCGCCGTCATCAAAAGGCTAAAAAACCCGCCCGCTATCGAGTATATGAGCGAGGCTGCGGCGATCATCCCGGATATCGTCATCGACACGAGCTCGGGCGGTATCGAGGTGCGCATCAACGACGACTTTTACCCAGAGATCGTCATCGACGTCGAGGGGCTGGACGAAAAAGAAAGCTTCGTCGCCTCGCGCGTAAAAGAGGCGAAAGACCTCATAGACGCGCTTGACATGCGAAAAGCTACTCTGCGAAAGATCGCCCTTATGCTGGTGGAGTATCAGTATGATTACTTTTTCGGCGGCGACATCAAGCCTATGCGGCTAAAAGACATCGCCGAGGATCTGGGGCGAAACCCGTCGACCATCTCGCGCGGCATCTCAAACAAATACCTCGAGTGTTCGCGCGGACTCGTGCCTATAAAGAGCTTTTTCTCCGCCGCGATCGACGAGGACGTCTCAAACAAGGCCATCAAAGACTTCGTGGCAAATCTCGTCCGAAGCGAA
The DNA here is from genome assembly GCA_963542985.1 of uncultured Campylobacter sp. Lineage (GTDB taxonomy): Bacteria > Campylobacterota > Campylobacteria > Campylobacterales > Campylobacteraceae > Campylobacter_A. Next base: position 8,915 of record CAUUAH010000033.1, read on the forward strand.
AATCCCGCCAAGCCGCTTAGCGATCTAAAAATTTTGGAGTTTATAAAGAAGGAATTTAACGTCGAGGTCGTCCGCCGCACGATAACCAAATACCGCCTCGCGCTAAATATCGGCAGCTCTAGCGAGCGCAAAAAGACCTATCTGCTGCAATCCGGTAAGTAAAATTTGACGCTTGGAGCGGGGCAAATTTGCCAAGCACGCCGCAAATTTAAGCGTAAATTTTAAATTTAAGCCGGGGGTTTGGCAGGGGCTTTTTGCTTTTAAATTTTAAATTTGGTTGTTTCGGCTTCCTTTGCTGAAAATTTTATGCAGTAAGGTATAAAATAGTGCAATAAACATGGCTATCCCAAACATAAAGACAAGTTGAAAAAGCGATATATACTGAAATATCTCAAATTTTGTCGCAAAATCTATCGTAATATCCCATGCCATAAAAGTAACGCCATCCGTGACAATATAGCCCGTATAATACACGTATATAGAAAATATACTAAGCCCAAAAGCAAAAACCAATAGCGGCAGGCCAAAACTTTTTACCTTTTCTTGCAACTCTTTGTCTTGGCGGTAAAGTATCGTATAGCAACAAGTTGCGTAAAACACCATATCTGCGGATAAAATCAACCCTAGCACCCACATATAGCTCGTATAAAATTCTATCTCCTGCTTAAATGGGCTAACGTCGCTAAAAATTTGGATATTCGGGAAGTATTGTTTCATAAAATTTACGAACTCGCGGCAAATCTCGCAGCGAGAGAGGGTATTGCCAGGTACGATAAAAATGCCGAGCGCAAAGAGAAAATAGACCACAAAAATGATATTTGTCGCGAACCTGTCGTGGGTTTTGCGATATTTATATAAAAACTTTCTTGCAAAATCGTCTCCGTATCATTTAAATTTAGCCCGCCGAGGCAGAGGGGTTTGCACCCCCAAAATGCAAATTTTAGCGCAAAATTTGCCCAAATTTGAAAGGCAAATCTACTCCACGCCCGACTCAAGCTCTTTAAAATAAGGCTTCAAGCTCTCGTAAGCGTTTTGGATACGCTGAAACTGCGTTTTATACTCGTCCAAAAGCTCCGGACTAAGCGCGGCGTGAAAGTCTGGGTGGTAGGCTTTGACGAGCTCTAGGTAGCGGTTTCGTACATCCTCGAAGCTATCACTTTTATCGCACCCAAGCACGGTAAAATGATCCTCGAAAAGGCTAGCCAGCACGGCAAATTTGGCCTCGTTTTTCTTGGCGCAGATTTTGATCTGTTTTTTAAATTTTTCAAATTCCTCTTCGTTATAGTTAAAGATGATTGAAAATTTCATATATTCGCTTTTGTTAAACAGCTCCTCAAGCTGCACACACTCGCCCAAATTTGCGATATTTATGGCGATTTGACCCTCGGCGGATAAAATTTGCTTTGACTCAAAGCCCCTAATGATGTGCGAGATGAAGGCTTCGTTTGAGCGATCAAAGCTAAATATCGCGCCGCCTCGCACGAAGGCGACATCGACGAAAACCATGGCTTTTAGCGAGTTTGGTTGGATGTAGTGCAGTTTGATGGTTTTGTACTCGGCGAAGTTTAAATTTACGTTTTTTAGCTCGTATCTTTGGCAGAGTTTTTTTAGAAATTTGACGAAATACTTGCGCTGAACCTTCTCGTTTTCGTCGTAAAACGACATCACTTTGCCTTTTTGCCCCAGCGTCTTGGCGAAGTTTCGCTTTATGAGCGCTTGCAGCTCGAAAAACAGATCCGCATCCGAGGTTTCTATGCTTAGCGATTCTAGATTTTGACTTACTTTTATCAAATTTTGCCTTTATAAAACGCATTTGAAAGCATTTTTTATTCCGCTTTTTCCCACACGGGTGTTTCATCTAGAGGGACGTATTCGCACAGGCGCTCATATGGCTTGTAGTCAGCCTTATAAGCTAGGCTAGGGCAGTCTTTGACGTAGTAGCCTAGATATATCCAGCGTAAATTTAGCTGCCTGGCTAGTAAAATTTGCTGATAGAGCGAGTATCTGCCGATGCTAAGATCCGCAAAATTAGGATCATAATAGCAATAAACCGCCGAGATACCGTCGCTAAGGATATCGACGAGATCGACGCCGATGAGCCGGCCGTCTGCAAAATACGCAATCTCCTTGCCAAACTCAGCGTGCCCCGCGACGTAGAGCTCGTAGTAGCGGCGGAAGTCCAGCTCGTAGTACTTCCACTCGCGCTTTTCTTGCATAAATTTATGATATTTTTTGTATAGCGCCACGTGCGCGTCGTCTATGAGCGGCTTTGTGAGGATGATTTTGGTGTTTTCGTTTTTGCGTATCGTGCGGCGGGCGGATTTGCTAAATTTAAAATTTAGCGCATCGACCCTGATGTTCACGCACTCGCGACAACCCGCGCAGTTTGGCTTGGAGAAATATTTGCCAAAGCGCCTAAAGCCGCGCCTAGCTAGAGCGTCGTTTACGGCAAAGTCGCAGCCGTCCACGTAGCGATACTCCATGCGTGAGTTCCTGTCCTTGAGGTAGGGGCAGGGGCTAGGTAGGGTGGAAAACGGCACGACTAGCACTTTTTGATATCCGCGTCCTTGACGTAGGCTAGAAACTCATCGCGTAAATTTTGCTCTTTGTGTGCGATGGCTTCTTCTTTGCTGAAGGTTTTTGGCTCAGGTTTTAAATTTTGCTTCGCGGCGTTTTTGGCGGCTGAATTTGAGCTCAAATTTGCATTTTGCTCCTTTTGAAGCTCTTTTTTTATATCCTTTAAACTATCGAAAAAATCATTCATCCGCGTGCTCCTCTTTAAATTTCCTAGCGTCTTTTACTCTTTGTATCGCTGCTGCGATGGCGGCGATCACCTCTTCGTTGTCCTCGTTGTCTTTGGTTTTCATCTTTTCTAGCAGGGTAGGCATCTTGTTTTCGACGTAGGACGTATCGAAAAATCCTCGCCTAAAGTCGCGCTCCTTGCTGATGCTGAGCAAAAACGGGATCGTGGTTTTGACGCTGCCTTCGATCGTAAACTCATCCAACGCGCGTTTTAGCTTATTTACGGCTAGATCGTAGCTAGGCGCACGCACGATTAGCTTAGCTAGCAAGCTATCGTAAAACGGCGGTATCTGATAGTCTTTATATAGGTGGCTATCGACGCGAACGGAAGGGCCTAGAGCAGGGTAGTAACCGCTGATCTCGCCAGGACTTGGGATGAAATTTTGCCATGCGTCCTCGGCGGTGATACGAGCCTCGATCGCAAAACCCTGCGTGATGACGTCGCTTTGCTCCATGTCTAGGATTTCGCCCGCCGCGATGCGGATCTGGCGTACGATGAGATCCACGCCCGTGATCTCCTCGGTCACGCCGTGCTCGACCTGGATACGGGTGTTCATCTCCATAAAATAAAAGTTGTTGTAATCATCAAGCAAAAACTCGATCGTGCCGGCGTTGGTGTAGTTTACGGCCTTGGCCGCTGCGACTGCGGTCACGCCCATGCTTTTTCGCAGGCTTTCGCTCATAGTAGGGCTCGGCGCTATTTCGAGGATTTTTTGGTGGCGGCGCTGGATCGAGCAGTCGCGTTCGGCTAGGTGTATGATATTGCCGTATTTGTCGCCTAAAATTTGAAACTCGATGTGGCGCGGATTTACGACGTATTTTTCCATAAAAACTTCGTCGTTATTAAAAAACGCCTTAGCTTCGCGCTTACAACTTTCAAAGCTGGATTCTAGCTCCTCCTCCTTCCACACGACGCGTATGCCGCGTCCGCCGCCGCCGCCGCTAGCTTTTAGGATGACCGGGTAGCCGATGCGCTCGGCGTAGAGTTTGATGTTTTCTATCGTTTCGTTGTTTAGCTTTTCGGTTCCAGGCACGATAGGGATACCGTTTTTATTCATCAGATAGCGAGCGATGTTTTTATTGCCCATTTTGCGGATGACGTCGGCGGTAGGTCCGATGAAAACAAGTCCCGCATCCTCGACTTCTTTGGCGAATTCGTAGTTTTCGCTCAAAAATCCGTAGCCCGGATGTATCGCGTCTGCGCCGCATGCCTTTGCGACCTCGACGATGCGCTTGGCGTCCAGGTAGCCCTTGATCGGGTCGATGCCGATCTGGTAGGCCTCGTCGGCTATTTTGACGTGCAGGCAGTTCTGGTCGGGCTTGGTGTAGATAGCGACATTTTTGATGTGTAGATCCTTGCAGGCGCGGATCACGCGAACGGCGATCTCTCCACGGTTTGCGATCAAAATTTTATGTATCACTTGGCTTTCCTTTCTTGTCGTTTTTTGAATTTTACTCTTTTTTGCTTGCTGATGCTTGAAATTTGCTTTTTTAGAGTACTATCTTTGCGTACCGTCTTTAAATTCGCTCTTTTTGCTATCTTTACTGCTTTTGCTATTAAATTTTTTAGCTTGTACTGCCTTTATCTATATATTTTAATGCTCGGTAGCCAGGCGCACTTATTTTTAATAAGATAACATAAAGATTTTTTATAGATGGTTAAATGCGGCAAATTTGGTGCAGAAATTTGAAATTTTATTGGCATGCATCAAATTTGACATAGTAGGGGAGGCAAAAAATAAAATTTTTAGCAACTATGTCAAAATTTATGAAAGATTTAAGAAACCTTTGGCTATACTTCACATTTCTTTTAAAGTGCGCTCGTAGCTCAGCTGGATAGAGCATTTGATTGCGGTTCAAAAGGCTGTCTCTTATACACATCTCCGAGCCCACGAGACTAGCGCTCATCT
>CAUUAH010000034.1:0-13310 GCA_963542985.1 uncultured Campylobacter sp.
GAGCGCTAGTCTCGTGGGCTCGGAGATGTGTATAAGAGACAGGTGCTAACGCCGATTTTCAGGTCGATTTGATCGCGATAAAAAAGAGCGAGATAAAGTGGATAGAAAATATTAGTTTGTAAAAATTCTTATTTAGCTAAAATTTAAATACTTTCGTGTATAATTACGATTATCTTTAAAAAGGAGAATAAAATGGGAAAATACATAGAACTAACGACTGCGAATTTCGACGTCGTCAAAGAGGGCGTTGCGCTAGTAGATTTTTGGGCGCCTTGGTGCGGACCTTGCCGTATGCTTGCTCCAGTCATCGACGAGCTAGCTGAGGAGTTTGAGGGCAAAGCTAAAATTTGCAAAGTAAACACCGACGAGGTGCAAGACCTAGCCGTAGAATTCGGCATCCGCTCGATCCCTACGATTTTGTTTTTCAAAAACGGAGAGCTAGTCGATCAGCTAGTAGGCGCGCAATCAAAGCAAGTCCTATCCGATAAGCTAAATTCGCTGCTTTAATGGCGCTAAAAAATCGGGGAAGCTTGCTTCCCCTAACGTACGTTTTCGCTTCGTTTATCGGTGCAGCGCTGGTAGCAGGCGTATTTGCTTACAATAATTACAGATTTTCGCAGTATAAATTCGTAAATTTTAACGAGCTGGTTTTTTACGAGCAGGCTCAAATTTTCGCACCGCAGGACGATAAATTTTTACTCGTGGTTTTTAGCTCCAACCAATCAGATTGGAAGGAAATTTTAAAAACTTCGACTAAGGATTTAAAAATCGTCGCCGTGGACCTGCTCCAAAAACGCGCGCCAAGCGAGGGAAATATAAATTTCGTCGCTTCGGATATAAATACGATTTTAAAGCTGATGCACGTCCTAAATATCACGTCTTTACCTGCTAGCGTGGAGCTAAAGGCGCAAAAGGGCGGCATTTATAAACAAGATTCAAAAATAAATAAAATTTAAAGGAAAAATATGTTAGATTTAGCGATCATCGGAGGCGGTCCTGCAGGACTTAGCGCGGGACTTTACGCCACTCGCGGCGGACTAAAAAACGTCGTAATGTTTGAAAAAGGTATGCCAGGCGGCCAGATCACGAGCAGCTCTGAGATAGAAAACTATCCCGGCCAAAAAGCGCCCGGCGAGAGCGGCATAGACTTCATGAGCACGTGGGTCGCACAGTGCACACATTTTGGACTAAAGCACGAGATGGCGGGCGTCGAGCGCGTGGTAAAAAACGCCGACAGCAGCTTCACGGTCAAGCTTGAAGGCGGCAAAGAAGAGCAGGCCAAAGCAGTCATCGTAGCCACAGGCTCCACTCCGCGCCGTGCGGGCTTTGCGGGCGAGGACGAGTTTTTCGGCAGAGGCGTGAGCACCTGCGCGACTTGTGACGGATTTTTCTATAAAAATAAAGAGGTTGCGGTTCTAGGCGGCGGCGACACGGCGATCGAGGAGGCCCTATATCTAGCCAACATCTGCTCGCGCGTCTACATCATCCACCGCAGAGACGAGTTTCGTGCCGCTCCAGTCACGTTAGAAAAGGCCCGCGCTAACGCCAAAATCGAGTTTATCACAAGCGCCACGATAAAGCAAGCTTATGGCGACAAAGCAGGTCTCGCAGGCCTAATCATAAACACGAAAGATGGCGAGCGCGATCTAAAAGTGCCGGGCATTTTCGTATTCGTCGGACTTAACGTAAACAACGACGTCCTTCATCAAGAAAACAGCGAGTTCTTGTGTGATATGGAGGCCGGCGGTCAAGTTAGCGTCGATCTAAAGATGCAAACTAGCGTGCCGGGACTATTTGCCGCGGGCGACATCAGAAAAGACGCGCCAAAACAAGTCATCGTGGCCGCAGGAGACGGCGCAGTAGCGGCTCTTAGCGCGCTTAGCTATATCGAGAGCTTACACTAAGATTTCTAAAATTTAGCCGAGCTTTTCGGCTAAATTTTTTCTTTTTACTTCAAATTTTCCCAAATTTACCGAGTTTTGCTTCGTCTTTTCAAATTTAGTCAAATTTGCCTTGATTTAAATTTCCCCGCGTTTTTCAAATTTATCGCTCCACAAATTCACTCAAATTTAACCGCCCTTTGGCTAATATTTCGCAAATTTGACTTAGGGGATAAATTTGAACAAACTCGCACTTAGCCTCTCCGCTCTTTGTCTCATCGTTTTCGTAAATTTTATTTACGAAAAGCTATCCGGCCCGACTCGCTTCGTAGTTACCGCCGATACTAAGATAATCCCCGGTTCGGAACTAAGCAAATACGTAACGCAAGAGGAGATAGACGACTTTGCTTTTAGATACTGGGATATAGATAAGCAGATAAAGGACGACGCATTTGCTGAAAATTTCCGCAAGCTTTTAAAATCAAAGCAAACGGATCAAATTTTAAAATTTATGCAAGATAATAACATTAGCATAGACTCTCCACTAATAGACGGCGTTACTCCTTTGATGTACGCTAGCTTTTACGACGACGAAGCCACGGCAAAAAGACTTATAGATATGGGCGCAAACGCTCACGCAAAAGATAACTACAAACTCTCGCCCCTAGCCTACGCCATAGAAAACAACTCTACAAAGACCGCTAAGCTCTTGCTTGATAGCGGGGTTAAATTTGATGAAGTAAAGGCGGTGCAGGGGTATAGAAAAACTCCCTTTTATCATCATATCGAAAAGCTTATCATAGACGGAGACGACGTAGAGATAGTATTTCGAGATAATTACCAAGTCAATAAAGAATCCAAAGACGCAGATGACCCTATGGAGTATATAGTATGGCATAACTATGTCGAAATGGCCGATATAGTCCTTGCTAGCGGGTATAAACCAAAACTAGACGATCATCCAAATACGTTTTTTCACGGATTAAGAGACGATTCTGATTTTATGCGATCTTTATATATCTCGCTAGATAGCCACCCGAACTACGAACCTATGCTAGAGCTTCTTTTAAAATACAACGTCGTAGGGCAACCTACAAAAGAGGAACTAAAGAAGGCGTATGAGGAGTGTTACGATAACGTAAAATACTATACGAAAGAAAAAGAAAACTATATCTATAAAATGAATCAAGGCAGAGACGAAGAGGCCGAAGAAAAGATACAAAGAACCAATAATAAATACAAATATGCTCCTTATTCGCTACTGTATGAAGACGGTCTTTTACAATACAAACCAAAGCCAATAGACCCGAAACGAATAAAAAGATTTGACAATCAAATAAATTTTCATTCATATTTTTGCCCCGACGAAAATGCTACGTTTAAAGACATTAGAACTTTTATCAAATGGGCAAACGAAATGGAAAAGCAAGACGGGATCAAGAGCGCTATAGGTAGAGCCAAAAAGGGCATGGCTCAGGTGATTTACGCAGATAGCAACCGAAGCAAATCAGACTCAAGCTCAAATTTACAAAGCAAATAGATAAAAGGAGATAAGGCGTCAGCGAAAATTTGAGTTAAATTTGAGAGAATTTAACTCAAATTTCGTTTGGCTAAGGGTAAATTTGAGCCTTCGCCGAGTTTTTAAATTCGGCTTCTAAATTTGGCTGAGTTTGCTTTGATTTTAGGTGTTTCAAATTTCACTCAAATTTAAACCTGCAAGCTTGTTTTATAAAAGCGAAATTTAGTCCGCATCAAAAAGGTGCGGGTCTCGCCCGCTCGGTAAAATCATCAAATTTGACAAAGAGAGCAAACGCTGTTGCGCGTTGCAAATTTGGCTTCAAATTTCAGCATGTAAAGCCAAATTTGCGCTCGGTCGTCCAAGCAGCAAATCAAATTTACCGCCCAGGCTAAATTTACTTCGCTGCGGCGGGATTATTTACGCTTATCACGACGTTTTTCTCGTCCAGATAGAGCTTTGCCGCGTCTCTTACGTCCTGCTCGGTGAGCGCATTTACCGCCTTTTCGTACTCGTCCAGGCTCAAAACCTCATCGCCAAAAACCAGCTCGCGCATGAGCGCGCGCGTCCAAAACTCGCCCTGAATGTAGGATTGGCGCATTTTTACGAGGGCTGATTTTTTGAAATTTTGCAGATAGCGCTGGATGTCCGCGCCGCCTTTTAGCTCGGCGATGTTTGATTTTATCTCGCCTAGCACGGCGTTTACATTATCAGGCGCAGCCGTAAAGCCAAAATGTGCGGTAAAGCTTTCGTAAGGGTATTTTGCGAGATTCATATGCACGCCCAGGCCGTAGACCTGCCCGCGGTCCTCTCGCACGTCCTCGCGCAGCATCATCGAAAGCACCGCAGATAGGGCGTTTACGCGCAGTAACTCCGGGCGCGAATATTTCACTTTTTCGTTTTTCATTATCATCGCGGCGTCGCTTCGCTGCGTGGTTTGGTAGCTTCGCTTAAACTCCCGCTCGCCAGAAATCGTCCTCACGCCGTCATCTACGAAGCTTTCACGCTCTGCGCGCGCTGGTAAATTTGCCAGATATTTTTGTAAAATCGGCTCTACCGTAGTCAAATTTAGATCGCCGACCACGATAAAATCATACGAAGCCGCGTTGGTAAATTTATCCTTCACTATCTTTTTTACGTCCTCCATCCGCAGTTCGTTTATATCCGCGGCCTCGAGTGGGTTTGTTCGCGGGTTATTTTCGTAGAAAAATCTCGCAAATTCGTCGTGAAATTTGCGCTCGGGCAGATTTTTGGTTTTTTCCAGCTTTTCAAGCTCGTTGATTTTCGTCTTTTTTAGCGCGTTTTCGTCAAATCTAGGCTCGCTAAACTCCAAAAACAGCGCGCGCAAAAGCCACTCAAAGTCCGTGCTAGCCGAGCTTGCGCTGTATCCTTGCGAAAGCTGATCGATAAATTTGCTATAGCTTAGCTGCTTGCCGCTTAGGATTTTAGCCAGATCGTAGTTGCTAAACTCCCCCGCCCCGCTCTCGTTTGAGACCTCTACGGCTAGCGCGCCCTGCTTTGGTTTTGGCAAATTCGACGTGCCGCCGCGACTAACCGCGCTTAGCCAGACGACGTCTTTTTTGGTTTTTACCTCCTTAAATGCCACGCGCGCGCCGTTTGGCAGCTCGTAAAGGTAAAAATCAAGCTTTTCGTTATGCTTTTTTGAGACGAAATTTTTAGGCTTTAACGCGCCGTAGTCGAAAAGCTCGCTCTTTGCCTGATTTGCGGCTAGCGTGTCGTACGGCTTTGCCTCCGCCCAAATTTGATCAAATTTAGCCTCGTTTAGCTTTGCTCCTTTGGCGCTAATCACGTTTAAGATTTTTGCGTCGATGCCTAGTATCCGCCTAAATTCGGCGTTTACGTCATCTAGGCTAATGTCCTCAAGCAGCGCCAAAGTAACGTCGCGCAGGTCCTTGTCGCCTAGCAGCACGCCGCCGATCCTCGTCGTCTCCTCGATATTTGCCGCGACCGCGCTTGAGCGCTTGTTACCCGCTTGCAAATAGGCATTTTTAGCCGAGTTTATAAAATCTTTTTTCACGCTTTCAAAGTCCGCCCGGCTAAAGCCGAATTTCTGCACGCCCTTTAAAACGCCCGCCAGATCGCTAAGCGCGCCGCTAAAATCATCCTCGACGGCGTTTATCTCAAAGGCGTAAAGCACGTTTTGGTCTTCGATTATCGGCGAGTAAAATCGCCCGCGCAGAGCTAAATTTCGCTGCTCGTATATCATGGCGACTAGGTCTGAGATGTAGTTTGCGAGTAAATTTTGCCTGAGCCTTTGGATCTCGCCGTCAAATTTATACTTTTGCGTAAAGATCAAATTTAGCGAGTTTAGCCCGATCTCTGCGGAGTCGTAGTTGTTTACGCTAAAGCCGCTTTTTATAGGGATAGTTTTATCAGGGCTCGCGTAGTCGTTCGTGTTTTTAGCGGGGCCAAAGCTTTGCTTTATCATCTCCTCGATGCGCTTTTTATCAAAGTCGCCGACTGCGATAAATTTCATAAATCTAGGCTGATACGTCCTCTCGTAAAAGCCCTTTATGGTCGCTACATCGACGTTTTTTACGATATTCATATCGCCGATGGGCGACCTTTTGGCGTAGATGCTATCGCCGTATAGCTCGGGCACGCGGTTTTTGATGTAAAATCTATACGCGGGCGTGTTTCTAGCGCGCTCCTCCTCAACGATGATACCCCGCTCTTTATCCAGCTCGGCCGCGTCAAAGCTCACGCCGTCGATCCAGTCGCGAAAAACGCGGAAAACGTCCTTTAAATTTTGCTCGTTTACGTGGATTTCTAGCAGATAGGCCGTCTGATCGTAGCTAGTCTGTGCGTTTAGATCCGCGCCAAAGGCCACTCCGAGACTCTCTAGCTTTTTAACCAGCTCGTTTTTGCTAAACTCGCGGCTGCCGTTAAAAGCCATGTGCTCGGTAAAATGCGCCAGCCCCAGCTCGTTTTCGCGCTCGTCAGTCGAGCCAATGTCTACGACTAGATAAAAATATGCCGAATTTGCGGGCTGCTTGTTTTCCTTGACGTAGTATTTTAGGCCGTTTGCTAGCTCGCCGCTCGCTATAGCTGGATCTTGGGTCAAATTTAGCTTTTGCGCGTTTTTATCTTTTGCCGTCAAATTTGACGAGCTCAAATTTGCGTCCAGTTGCTGAGTTTTAGCCGCCTGCGCGACCGGCGCTTGATTAGCCAAAACGCTCGCCGCAAAAACGGCCAGAAATAAAAATAAAATTTTTCTCATCGTCATCCTTTAAATTTAAAAAGCCGATTATATAGCGCGATTTTTAATATTTTTGCCCGCGTGCGGCGAAAACGGCGGCCGTGCTAAATTTATTTTTTATAAAATTTATGCTAAATTTAGGCCAAATTTTAAAGGATAAATTTTGGTAAAAATAGGAATCCACGGCGCAAGCGGTAAAATGGGACGCATGATCACCCAGTGCCTAAAAAACGAGCCAAACGCGAAACTCAGCGCGGCTTATACGATAGAGCCGCTTGATTTTGCGTTGCCTGACGGCGTTATCCTCACGGATAAATTTGACGAGCTTTTCGCAAACTGCGACGTCGTTATCGACTTTACGATCAAAGACGGCGCGATAAATCTGCTAAACTACGCCCGCACCGACCCAAAACCGCTAGTCATCGGCACGACGGGTCTTGGCGAGGACGGCGCGAACCTGCTCAAGCTAGCAAGCGCGGCGATGCCGATACTTTACGCTACCAATATGAGCCTTGGCGTCGCGGTTTTAAACCGATTGGCGGCGCTTGCTTCAAAGGCATTGCGCGAATTTGACGCCGAGATCGTCGAGCAGCACCACAGACACAAAAAAGACGCTCCAAGCGGCACGGCGCTAACGCTTGGCGAACGCGTGGCGGCGGCTAGAGGGCTAAATCTAAAAGACGTTTTAGTAACAGGCAGAGACGGCATGGTCGGAGCTCGCAGCAAAGACGAGATCGCGATCCTGGCAGTGCGAGGCGGCGACGTCGTGGGCAGGCATACGGTCGGATTTTACAACGAGGGCGAGTTTATCGAACTAAATCACACCGCAACTAACCGCGCGACCTTTGCCAAAGGCGCGATAAAGGCGGCCGTGTGGGTTGCCGGGCAGCAAAGCGGGTTGTACGGGATAGATGATTGCCTAGGGCTATGACAATAAGCGGCTTATCTCGCGAGCGCCTTTGAAAGAGCTTGAAAATTCGGGCTTGCAGCAGACCGCATGTCTAGCCTCACCCAAATTTTCTGCGCAACTTTCAAATTCGTTTCGCGATATTTCGCCTTATTTTTTTATGTTAAATTTTGATATTTTTTAAAATTGCGGAAAATCGGCGGCGATATTTTTGACTTAGGCGAGGCGAAATTTAAATTTTAAGCATAGGCTAGACACGAAGTCTACCGAGCTTGAAATTTAAATTTTAACGAAGTATAAGACAAAAAATAACACCCCTAAAAAAGGAAAAAAATGTGTGCGATAGTTGGAGTAATAAATTCTAAAGACGCGGCAAAAACGGCATACTACGCGCTATTTGCCATGCAACACCGAGGCCAAGAAGCAAGCGGCATCAGCGCATGCGAAAACGGCCGTATAGAAACCGTCAAAGGACGCGGGCTAGTTACCGAAGTCTTTGACAAGACGAACCTCGAGAGCCTAAAAGGCGATATGGCGATCGGCCACAACCGCTACGCCACCGCAGGCAAAAACTCTGCCGCCGATGCCCAGCCCATCGCCGCAAACTACTCGCTAGGCCAAGTCTCTATCGTGCACAACGGCAACCTCGTAAACAAAGACGAAGTCCGCGAAGCGCTGATCGCCGAAGGCGCGATATTTCAGAGCAATATGGATACCGAAAACATCGTACATCTCATCGCTAGAAGCCGCAGCGAACACCTGCAAGACCGCATCGTCGCGGCACTAAAGCAGATCAAAGGCGCCTACTGCCTACTCATCCAGTCGCGCCATAAAATTTTCGCCATCCGCGACCCCTGGGGCGTGAGACCGCTCTCGCTGGGACGCCTAAAAGACGGCGGCTACATCGTAGCTAGCGAGACGTGCGCGTTTGATTTGGTGGGAGCGACCTTTATCCGCGACGTGGAGCCCGGCGAGATGCTGGTTTTCGAACAGGGCAAAAGCGAGTTTGAGAGCGTGCGCCTTTTTGAGCCAGAGCCTAGAGTATGCGCGTTTGAGTATATTTATTTCGCGCGCCCTGACAGCGTCATCGAGGGCAAAAGCGTCTACGAAGTGCGCAAAAAAATGGGCGAAACGCTAGCCAAAAAAAGCAAGATCGACGCAGACTTCGTCGTGCCAGTGCCCGACAGCGGAACGCCGGCAGCGCTGGGATACGCAAACGCCAGCGGGATACCGTTTGAGCTAGCCATTGTGCGAAATCACTACGTCGGCCGCACCTTCATCGAGCCGACGCAAGAGATGCGCAACCTCAAAGTCAAACTCAAGCTAAACCCGATGGCAAGCCTGCTCAAAGGCAAAAGCGTAGTTGTCGTGGACGACAGTATCGTGCGCGGCACGACCTCCAAAAAGATCGTCGAGCTACTGCGTCACGCGGGTGCGAGAGAGATACATTTCAAGGTCGCCTGCCCCGAGCTAAAATACCCCGAGCGCTACGGCATCGATACTCCGAGCTTCGAGGAGCTAATCAGCGCAAACAAAACGCCTGAAGAGGTATGCAAATATATCGGCGCGGATAGTCTCGAGTTTTTGGACGTGGACGAGCTGGTTAGCAGTATCGGAAGCGAGCGCAAATACTCGTTAGTTAGCTTTGACGGGGATTATTTTATCAAGTAAATTTAGCCTTTGCTGTTTCAAATTTGACTTATTTTGGCAAATTTAAACTCGTCAAATTTGAGCGGCAAAACCCGAATCCTGAAAATGCGAATTTCTATTTTTGGCGGTTTTGCTTCAAATTTGGGTTTTTACAGATTTAAATTTGATGAAATTTGTGCCCGAAAATCGGCGAATCAAATTTTAAAATTTGATTTCGAGTGCTCTACTGCGCAAAAATGAAAATATTTTATCAATATATAAGCAAACGTTGAATATAATTGCGAACTTTAACGTCACGGTAGCTCAGCTGGTTAGAGCGCTGGTCTCATAAGCCGGAGGTCGGGAGTTCAAGTCTCCCCCGTGACACCAAAACTTCGTATTTCAGGCATCGGAAAAGTTTCTTCCGATCTTTCCCTTTCTTTAATATTTCCTTTAAGAGTGGAACACTTGTATAAAAAAGTGGAACACTATCTCAAAAAAGTTCAAAATTATATCTCACTCTTGCTTCATAAACAATGAAAAACGTCAAAAAAAAAAAAAATATTTTGCCGCAGCCAAGCAATCCAATAGTTTTATTTGGTACCGACAAATTATGTAGCTATTTTTAAATATAATGATACTTTTACAATGGATGCAAGGGCTTGCAGTTTATATTTTGCAGGTTTAGATTAACTTTTTTAGAAGTTTGCAGGATAAAAGCTTTAGGGTAGTTTTAGCCTGAACTATCGTCAGAACCCCCTAAGCTACTGCGGATTATAATACAATCAATATAAAAAAGCACTTAGGAAGCAGATGTTTGATATAGTCCAAAGCCAATATGAAAAAATATATGATATATTTAAACAAGGCTACGATGGCTTTATGGATCACGAATTTGAGGCCAGAATAAAAAGAGCGATATCGGTATTGCATTTTAAATATTTGCTTGGAGCCTGCAAAGAAGCTAACGCCGTATTGCCAAAAACAGACCTAAACAACCTTAATCTATTTGATTTAATAATTTCAATCTACAATAAAAGACGTAGAACCCACCAGGCCAAGTTTTTCTTACTGCACTGTTTTGAGAGCGGACTTCGTAGCACTCTAGCCGTCAATTTTTCAAATTTATACAACCAAGACGCCGATGATTGGTTCTTTAAAACAGATGAGTCAGAGCTTGGAAGGATATTAAATATAGTAAAAAGGCGTTGCAAAAATGAAGACCTACAAAATCTAGGGACATTTGGCATATTCGATAAATTTTATATGATAGACCTAGAAGAGCTAAGCGATGAATATTGGCATACGATAGAGCACATCTTTGCAAGCACGAAAGAATACAAGTCTCAAATACTTCCGGCTTACGGACGCCAACACTTAATAACCAAAATAGGGCAAATAAGAAAAGCCAGAAATGAAATATATCACAACAATCCTACAAAGATAAAATTCGCAAAAGATTTGGAAATATTGCTTTTACGAATGGGTTACAACTTACAAGACGCTATCGGCGGCTGCGATTTTAGAGGCGATATCAAGCTGCAATATAAGTACGTTTAGAATTATACAGCCCATAAAGACCATAATAATCATGCAAGCCTACAAAAAAGCTAAATTTGCTATTTTCGCAGATCTGCAGAATCTACTATACCAGCTTGCATAACTTCATCCGAGTTGTCCGCTTTTTGTTCGTATAGGCACTTGCCCTGTAAGCGCTCGATCCGCCAAGCTTGGCGGAATATTTATTTAAAATGCTTTTTTAAACCCTTACTCGCACATGGATTTTGGGCATTATGCGATAATATCCGTCTTGCCAATCTTGCCCACTTTGCGCAGTATTTCCGTTATATCCGTCCCCTTTTCGCGTTCGGCTTTTAAGAAATTTTCAAAGAAATCTCGTCTGATGTCTTTATCTACGTATGTTTTGCTTTTGCTCGTGGCTTGGATAGGTTTAAATTTATTCTCTTCGGGCGTTTCTTTAGGAGCTTGATCGCTTACTACACTTTCTTTTAGAGCTATATTTTGTAGCACGTCTGCGATGCTCTCGCCTTTTTTAAATGCATCTTTTAAGAAATTTAAAAACTCTTTTTTAGTTGCTTCGTCTGCGTAGCTTACCTGCTTTACCATCTCTTGCCCCCAAAAGACTGCAGGCCGTTTCCCTGATATCCGGTCGAAATTTAGCTTACCGTCTTTGAGCGAGATTTTGACCTTTGCATTCTCTCCTAGTATCTTTTCGGCGGCAACCTCAAGCCATTTATCTTTAAATTTTTCTAAATCCATATCGGAGTCTAGTAGGTTTGCCATATCGACCGCCATTTTAAGTCCGGTACCCTTCGTATGACCAACTCCAAAGCTTCCTAGATCCACATTAAACACACCCATAAATCCATCTACGCTAAAAACATCGTTTTCCATGTTTGAACTACTTTGCAAGACCTTCGTGCTATCTATAAATTTCTTTAGCTCTGCGACCTCGCTCTTGCTCATGCTTGGATCAAGCCCGTTTATCTTGCCCCAAACGCTGATTTTATCATCTTCCGTATAGCCGCTTAGCGAATACGCCTTACGCGCAACCACGGGATCATAAGGTTTATATGTCGGTTTTTTAAAGCCCATTTTTATAGCAAGAAGCCTATTTTGCTGCTTGTCGTTTAGTTTTGAAAACTCTACGTTTTGCGCCCAAACGGCAAGCTCGTTTTCGTCCAGTTCGTCGGGATCGAGAGCATAATAATCAATCGGTTCGGTCAAATTTGATCGAGAAGGCGCCAAATTTGAGGTTAAATTTATAGCCTCTTTTTCCTCGCGTGCTTTTAAATTTCGCTCGTGAGTGCTACTAAAATCATAATTTACGTTTGCGTTAAATCCGTTTACGCCGCTTATCATATTAATCCTTTATACTTTTACGTCAAATTTGCCTAGTTTTGCCAGATGATTTAAAATTTCAGTTATATCCGTCCCTTTTTCGCGTTCGGCTTTTAAGAAATTTTCAAAGAATTCGCGTCTGATGTCTTTGTCCTCGTAAGTCTTGCTTTTACTCGTGGCCTGGATCGGCTTAAATTTAGCTTCTGCTCTTTGCTTAGATAAATTTGCGTTGTATTCTTCGAGTTCTTTGCGCATTTGCTCGTTCATCTCTTTGCGAGCTTTCATAGTTTTTTCGACGTCCTGCGCATAGAGTTTTTTAAATTCATCTATGCTGATGTCGGCTCTATGCATTAAACTATCTCCAAAGTCGCTCATGGCGGCTCCTTCTGGCAAAGAGTCTCTAAATGCGTTTAGTTCCTCTTGCTCCTGCTTAGTTCCAAATCCTAAAATTTTGCCCCAAATCGTCGGTTTACCATCTCTGGAGTTACTCATTAGCATCCACATATAGGTTTGTAGAGTAGAGTCGATGACGTCTTCTTTGCTTTCGGGTTCTTTTTGTCCTATACCGCGCAGCTCTTCGGCCGTATATTTTTTGGATAATATGCCGTCTATCTTATCAATCGTCTTTGTTATCCAGTTTTCGTCGCTTTCGTCTATGTTGATGGCTTCTTTTACGATTTCTATGATGGTTTTACTTCTGTATTCTTGCAGCTCTTTTTGGATTTCTTCTTTGCTTTTTGAAGCTTGCATTTGCTCGTTCGCCAAATTCGTCTTAGCGGTTTTATCTAAAGGAGCTAAATTTGACTTGAAATTTGCCGTAGAAATATTTAAATTTGAGCCGCTTATCATTTTCAATCCTTTAAGACTATATCGGACAAAAACGACTTTTCTTTAGCATAAACCAAGAAGCCAATTGTAGTAATAAAATATCAGGCTAGATATTCGTTTCGCCTTTAGGGACGACTGCCTTAAATAGTTTGTAGTATTGCTTTACGGTATTCATTATATCGATACTTTCAAATGATTTTTGATCCGGCGAGGGCGTAAACAAATAAGTCTTATTGTTAAACCTGACCATCTCGCCGATAGAGCTTTTGTGGATTTTGAAATTTAATGACTTTTGTTAATATTTCTACTTTTTTCAAGCAGCACAATCTTTATTATTTTTAGTAACTTTAAAATGTGCGCTATACGTTAATTTTTATAAAAAGCCGATATTATGTAGCAAACACACCTAAAAATCTTGACCAGATTCAGACAAATTTTAGTTTATTACAAAATATGTTAGGTTTATTT
>CAUUAH010000035.1:0-13169 GCA_963542985.1 uncultured Campylobacter sp.
ACGCGTAAGATCGTCGGCAGCGTCAGATGTGTATAAGAGACAGACTTTATACAAACCATCACAAGCGAGAACGAAACGGTTGATTATTTTGGTAAATTTTACGCAAAAAGTAACAACCGCGCCTACTGGATCTACGAGCGTCCGACGCCTAAAAAAATCTACTTTGATAAAAATCGCGTCGTCGTGATCGAGGATGCGCTCGAGCAAGCGATCATCTCTAAATTTGAAAAGGCGCCCAATCTAATCGACGTCGTTAGAAATGCGGTTAAGATCACCGACACTCTCTACAAAGCCAAATACGACGGCGTAGAGTATCTAATCACCGTCAAAAACTACATCCCGACAAGGATCGATTACGAGGATAAGCTCGGCAACAAAATCAAAATCACGCTAAGCAATACGAAAAAGGATTTTAAGATAAGCGATGATTTGCTGACACCGGTGATACCGTCGTATTATGACGTCATAAACCAATAAACTCTCTCAAAAAGCGGCTTGTCTCGTGAGTGCTTTTCCGAGATTTCGCAAAATTTTCGCTCCGCAGGCTACATGCCTAGCGCACGCTCAATTTTGCAAATTTGACTTGCCGAGACCCGCACCTTGAAAATGCAAATTTAAAACGTGCGACGCGATAGCGTCAAATTTAAACCTACGCATAGCGCAGCAACTTATAACGTGCAGTGAGGTTGGTGGGGGGGGTTCTGCGTCGCTACGCTAGCAGCTGCAAGCAGACGGAAGAGGAAGAGGCGACGCTTCGTAATTAAAACCCCCTTCCTCTTCCAAAAAAGAAAAAGCTTAGATTTTAGATAAGCTAAAATTTAGTATCACCGAGGCTTGGGTCTCGGTGCATAAAATTTATAAATTTAATCCCAAATTTTACCGCTCGCCAAAATCCTTGCCAAAATCATCTATCTGGTTTAAATCCATCGGTTTTAGCTGATTTTTATTTCCTCTTAGTATATCCTCGACCTGCTCTTTTTGCGATCTTTTTGAGCCCGTAGTTTTGACATTTTTTAGCGCTTCAAGTAGCTCTTCGATATTTGGTTCGCGCACGGTTTTTAGCGAGATGATGAGCACCTCGTCGATATCTATGGAGTGCTTTTTAGCAGTGTATTTAACAAGAGTTTCTTTAAATTTTTCCTTACCCAGCGAGGTTAGCAGATCCTCGACGTAAAAGCTACCTATAACGACGTTTAGCGCGTCAAGCACGTATGCTTCGTTGTCCGCGACGTCGCGCCCCTCTAGACGCAGGCTCACGCTTACTTTTTTGATCGAGCTTTTAGCGTCTCTGGAGTATAGATCGGTTTCAAAATTATCGATATTTAACGTCTCGGCAAAGGCCATAACCGCGGCAAAAGCCAGCGCAAAAATCTTTTTCATACGTCTTCCTTAATGTTTTCAAATTTGTTTTCAAGATAGAATTTCTCGACCTCTTCGTCTATTTTAACGACGCTTTGCAAATACTCTCTAAACGGCCGACTTTTGCCGTAAAATATCCTCAGTTTTTTCGGATCGATCGCCCGCGAGAGCGCGACGTAGAGCTGTCCGTTGGCAAAGATATGATTCAGGTCGCACACTAAATTTTCGATACTCATGCCTTGGGATTTGTGGATCGTGATCGCGTAGGCTAGCTTTAGCGGAAACTGCGTCAAAGACGCCCTCGCCCGCTCCTCGAGATGTTCGCCTGCCATCACAAACTCGCTCATATCAAATCTCGCGCGCTCGACCTCGACGATCTCGCCGTCAGCTTTTTGCACGATGATGCTTTTTATCTCGCCGTTTTCTTTTAAAATTTGCATTATCTGCCCGCGCTCGCCGTTATAGTACTCGCCCCATTTATTTACTGTAAATATAACTTTCGCGCCGATTTTTATATTTAAAATTTCAGGCGCGTAAAGATTTGCGATCCAGCGATCCAGCGCGTTTTCGTTTAAATTTTCATCGTAAATTTCCACTAGCGCCTCGGCTCTTTCAAGCGGCGCTGGTAGCTTAGAGAGCATCTTGTTGTTTAGCTCGCCTGCTTCGTAATTTCGCCCAAAAAGCACGCTGGTGTCGTCATTTACCTGCACGCTTGGCACGCGTAAATTTTCAATATAGCTAAACACCTCTTCGCTCAGTCGCCCTACGCGAAGCATAGATAAGATATCGTAAAATTTCTTGTCTTTCGTACGTTTTGAGACGACTAGTTCGATATTTTTAAACTCAAATTCATGCCACGAGCTAGAGTTAAAAGCATAGAGAAATTTAAAGAGCGAGCTACCGTCTTCGCCGTTTTTTCGCACGGGCGGCAACTGATAAAAGTCGCCAACAAGCATCACGCGCCCGACGAATCGAGAACTCATCAAGCGGTAATAAATCATATCCATGAGCCCCGCGCTGATCATCGAGATCTCGTCTATCACGATGAGATCGCAGACGTCTAGCATCTTTTTTAGTTCGCCGAGCTTTCCGCGCTGTTTGCGGTCGTAGCCTCTTAACTCCTCAAGGTTTGAGCAAATGCCGAATTTAAAAAAACTATGCACGCTCACTCCGCCGACGTTTACCGCCGCGATGCCGGTGCTACCGAGTACGACGACGTTTTTTAGCTCGCTTTTATAGTGCTTTATGACCGCTTGCGTGAGGTGGCTTTTGCCCACGCCGCCGCGCCCGGTGAGAAAAACGTTTGATTTTTTTAAGATGTCTAGCAGCTGGTTTAACACAAATTTCCCTAATTTTTTGTAAAATTATAGCTTATTTTTAAGGAGCTAGATTGAAATTTTATAAATTTATATTTTCCGTAGCGACGGCGTTAGCGATGCTGGGCGGCTGCGCATCGTCAAAAGATACCCCGGGCACAGTAAATTTACCCGATCAAGGCGCTAACGCCGCGCCCGCATACGATATGCCCGAGGAGAGCTCGGACGAAAATTTGGGCCACATCAGCTATCTAAAATTTGACGTCGATCAAAATGCAAATACGCTGCCGATACTGCCTTTTGAAGCGCAAAGCAGCGGCGAAACGCTACTGCAAAAACGCTTTAACTCACTTGATCTAAAAGCGCCCTCAACCACTGCAAAAGACGCTTTTTGGGCGCTAGATTACTATAAAAACACGTCAAAAAGGCAGTATTATTTCTCAAATATGCGCAAAATCCCGAACGAATGGTTTGAAAAAGTACGCAAAAACGCTAGCGTGGAGAGCTTCGGCAAGGTTTCTTTGCCTGCGATAACGACGGCAAATACTAGCCTGCGAAACCTACCGACCGACGAGGCCGTACTCTATAATCCGGTACGCGCCGGCGAAGGGCTACCGTTTGACTACGCTCAGCTCTCTTTCGTCTCGATAGGCTATCCGCTTTACGTTTCGCACTTTTCGGCCGACGGCGCGTGGGCATTTGTCGGTAGCGACGCCGCATGGGCCTGGGTGAAATCGACCGAAATCAAAATTTTAAGCGCAGAGGCCGTGCAGGAGCTAAAAAACTCTAAATTTTTAAGCGTTATCAAAGACGAAGAGCCGGTCTACGACAAAAACGGAAACTTTTTATTTTACGGACGCATAGGCGCGATTTTGCCCTTTCAAAGCGAGGATCAGTTTAAATTTTACGGCAAAATCCAAACCCAAAGCGGGCTAAAAAACTACGAGATCTCAAAACAAAGCGCGAGCCGCTTTCCGCTTAAATTTAGCGACGAAAACGTAAGGGCGCTGGCGTCATCGCTACTGGGGCAAAGCTACGGCTGGGGCGGGTTTGGCGGCAAGCGCGACTGCTCGCTGTTTTTGCAGGATTTCCTCGGTAGCTTTGGCGTGTGGTTGCCGCGAAACTCAAAGGCTCAAGGCCAAATCGGCAAGGTCGTAAGCCTGGCAAATTTAAGCGCGGAAGAAAAACTGCGCGTCATCAAAACGCAAGCAGTGCCGTATAGAACGCTATTTCACATGAACGGGCACATCATGCTCTACGCAGGCTTGCGCGGCAACGAACCGCTCGCCGTGCACGACGTCTGGGGCATCCGCACGAAAGATAACGGTAGAGCCATGATCGGCGGCATAGCGATCACGACGCTAAAAATCGGCTCAGACGTAGCAGACATCGATCCAAAACGCTTGCTAGTCTCGCGGATAAATTCGATGAATACCTTTGAAGTGGCTAGCGGCGAGGAGGCTGTGCGCGCGAAAAAATCGGCGATCGAAAAAGCTTACGGCGTGAAAATCGTAGGCAACGAGGTGGTTTTCGCGGACGGCAGTAAGGTCAAATTTGACGACGGTGAGGTAAAGGACACGGCGCATCTGCTAAATCTTGCCGACGTCGAGGATACTTTTGCGCAGCCTTATCCGCTATTTAAGCCTTTGGCGCTACCTAGCAATGATGCCGGTAGATACCGAAACTACGAGCTTTTGGACAAAATTTACGGTGCGAGCGAGGCGGAAGTGAAGGCAAATTTAACCGATGTCGTTTGGCTAAAAAATCACGGCGGCAAGACATTTAAATTTAACTCCAAAAACGGTGCGGCAGCTGCTCTGCAAGCTGTTTCAAACGAGCTTGACGCGCTGGTCGTGCAAAAACCGGAGCTGCTAAAATTTCTCGATAACCCGTCTGGTACGTTTAACTGGCGCGTGATCGAGGGTACAAAGCGCAAGAGCGCGCACTCGTACGGTATCGCGATCGACATAAACACCGACAAGAGCGACTACTGGCGCTGGAGCAAGGACGGCCGCTACCGCAATCAAATCCCCGAGGAGATCGTGCGCGTTTTTGAAAAACACGGCTTCATCTGGGGCGGGCGCTGGGTGAGCTTTGACACGATGCACTTTGAGTATAGACCGGAGTTTGGGCATCTAAGATAAATTTGACGGCGATTTTAACGATAAATTTGAGTGAAATTTGGCTCAAATTTATCGTTATGTTTTGGCTAACGGCTGGGATGTCGCCGTTTTGCCTTCTGTTAAAATTTGAGCTCTAATCGAGGCGACAGACGGTTTAAATTTGACTTTTTGGTTATGCGTAAATTTAAGCACAAACGGCTCAAAATTTATCTACCGCTTTGGCTGTTTGTAAAATTTACTCATTGAATTTAGCGGCAGTCTATGTATCAAATCTATTTTAAGCTTAAGTAAATTTGATAAATTTTAGCCCCAACTTGCCTTATGGCAGAAACTATAATAATGTTTACGCCGCTCGCTAGCAACCTAAACCAAATTCTCGCTAACAAATTCCTGCTGTTTAATTTTACTGCATTACACCACCGAGATCGCAACGCTTGCACTTACAAATGCCTCTTGCAGCTCACTCTCAAACATCCGCTTGATCTCGCTTCCAAGCACGCAGCTCCCCTCTTGCTCTAGACGGCAAATCACGTTGCCTTCTTCGCCTGCGCTTAAGCAGACACAGTTAAAATACGAAGCATTGTCCGAGATAAGGTAAACAAGCCCGTTTTTAGGGATAAAATTTCCCTCCTCCAGCCCGCGCGGCGTCGGCATTATCCTAATCGCCGCCCCGGCGTAAAATTTCGCACTGTCCGCTATATCTTTAATGTTTATCCACTCGGCCATTTCCCGCCTCTTTTTCCAAATTTAGCTCTAAAAGCGCACTCTCGCCGACGATGCGAACGCCTAGCTTTTTTAGCGCCGCCGCGGTTAGTCCGTCGCCGCAAACGAGCCGCCCGGTAAAGCTTCCGTCGTAAATCCAGCCGCTTCCGCAGCTTGGGCTTCGCTCTTTTAAAACCGCGATTTTACAGCCGTTTTCGCGGGCGATATCGGAGCAAATTTGCGCGCCCGAAAGGAACTCTCGCGTAACGTCGCGGCCGCTAAATTTAGTTATCACCCGTCCGTTTGAGCAAATTTCGGCAGGTTCGCGCGGGGTCGTTAATCCGCCCAGATACTCCGGACAAACGGCTACTAGCTCGTAAATTTGCCCGAGTTTAGAGAGTGCGTCAGCAGAGATCGCGTCTGCGTTATTGCCGCCGTTATATTTGCAGTTTTCGCCGAGCAAACAGGCGCTGATTAAAATTTTTGGTTTATTTTTCATAGTTAGTTCCGAAATTTGATGGCAGGCAGGCGTTTTTAGCTCAAATTTACTAACGCCTCGGACGGCAAATTTAAATGCATTCGTCAAATTTAGCCGAATTTAAGCCGACTCTCGCAAATATAAAGCCGACCCAAAACGCCGAATTATCCTAAAGTCCGGCCTCTTTTTTGATTCTATCTATATACATTTGCCTTAGCATAGGCACGTATTTGCCGACTTTGCCGCCGTTTATCGGCTTGCCGTCGGCCTTGGCGACAGGCAGTATCGGCAGCGTCGCAGCCGAGATAAACACCTCGTCGGCATCGTAAACGTCCTGCATCGTAAACGGTCGCTGCCTGATCTCTAGCCCTGCCTTCTCGGCAAAACCCAGGATCACCTTGCGGCGGATGCCCGGCAAAATCTCATTTGAAAGCGGCTTGGTTATCAGGACGCTATCTTTTATGATAAACGCAGACGAGCTAGTCGCCTCGGTCACAAAGCCGTTTTCGACCATAAAACCCTCGTAGGCGCCGGCTTTTACGGCTTGTTCTTTGGCATAGCACTGAGCTAAAAGCGAGATGGACTTGATGTCGCGGCGCTTCCAGCGGATATCCTCGACGCTAACAACCTCGATACCGGTCGCGGCGTCAGGGTTTGCGACGATATCTTTTTCGTAGCAAAACACGAAACAAGTCGGCTTTAAGCCTTTTATAAATTTAAAATCCCTATCGGCGACGCCGCGGGTGACCTGCATATAAACACCGCCTTCTTTTAGGTTATTTCGCCAGACTACTTCCTCTAAAACGCCCCCAAAATCGCTCTTTGAAAGCGGCAAGCTTAGCTCGATCGCAGCCAAACTCCTCTCAAATCTCTCCCAAAAATCTTCCCTATCCACGAGCCGTCCGTTTAGCACCGGTACGACCTCGTATATGCCGTCGCCAAAGATAAATCCACGGTCAAATGCGCTAACTTTAGCCGCCGCCGCATCTATAAATTCGCCGTTTAGATATACTATTCCGTTCATTTTTTCTCCTTAAAATTTAAGTAATTTTAGCTCAAATACTCTTAAAAAAGCGTTGCTTTAAGTCCAAATTTTAGCTTGGATTACGAAGTTTTTGCTATAATTGAGGCTAAATTTAAGGATAATCATAAATATGAAAAATAACGCGTTTAAAAATTTAATCCTAGAAAATATCTTTGTTATCTCGAAGCAACCCGTGCTGTTTCGCGATCTACTCGAAGCAAACTGCCTTTTTAACGAAGGCATGTTAGTAGATCCTGCTAAGCTAAATTTTAAATTTCGCTACGCAAAAACCTACCTAGTTTACGGGCTTTTGTGCTTTGTAGTATTTTTTATTTTACTGCTTTTGACGCACCACCTTTTTACCAAACTCGACTTTCATCTCTCGATCGTTAGCGCAGTGGTGGGCACTTCAGCCGTTTTTATCGGGTTTGATATGTTTAAAATTTGGGCGAGAAAAGCCGTTAGTAAAGAGCTCATAAAAAAGGCTTGGAGCGTGCATTTTCCGTATTTTAGCTATGAAAAATACTCCACGAAAGTCGAGATGATCTACAACGAAGCGGTAAAAAACGAAATTCCGCGCAAGGACCTGGAGCAGTACGTCCTGGAGCGCCTAGTCGCGCAGTCTGAGGCTGGAAATTAGCTATTTTAAGGTAAGCGGATCTAAAATTTGATTTTTATATTTCATTCTCTCGAGTTTTAGGCGAAGCTCTCTATTTTCTTCGAGCAAGACGTCGCGTTTGCTGCTTAGATCGCCGATTTCGCGACTGATGTAATAAATTTGATTTGTGATGTAAATTTTAGGCAAAAACAAAGCAAGCGCGATAAAAAGCCCCAGATACGCAGTCGCTAGCGTTTTATAGTCTAAATTTCGTTCCTTTTTTTGCTCGCCGCTAAACTCCAAAACCTCGTTTTTATCTTGCATTTTTACCTCTTGAAATTTTAAAAATCCTCATTTTCGCGCAGCTTGAGCGCGGATTTGCCTTGACTTCGGCAGTGCTTGGCGTTATTGCCTTTTTACTGACTATTTTACCTAGCGCATTATCTCCTCCGCACGTGCATCTAAGAGCCTGCGGCGGACAAATGCAGCTTTGTGCCCACTGCCTAAATTTGTTTTTTACGATGCGATCTTCTAGCGAATGAAAGCTGATTATCGCCACGACGCACTCGTCGATCTGCGAATCCTCGATGCTTTGGAGCAAATTTTGCAGCTCGCCTAGCTCGTTGTTTACCTCTATCCTTATCGCCTGAAAAGCTAACGTCGTAGCGCTAACACTGCGTCCGTTTATGCCCTTTAGCCCGATTATTTGCGCGAGACGTTCGGCGCTTTTTATCTCGCCTTTTTGCCTGGCTTCTATGATTTTAGCGGCAAATTTGGCCGGATTTGGTAGCTCGCCGTAGTCAGCAAATATACGCTCTAGCTCGCGCGCGCTATAAGAATTTACGACGTCGTAAGCTGAAATTTTAGCCTGCGCATCCATACGCATATCTAAATTTTCGCTCTTTAGCCCAAATCCTCGCTCATTTTTATCTAGCTGCAACGACGAAACGCCGATGTCGGCCAGGATGCCGCGAATTTGACCTTGCTCTACTTTACTCAAAATTTCTGAAAATTTACTCTTAAAAATTTGCGCTCTTTGACCAAATTTTTTCAGTCTTTCGGAGCTAAATTTGATCGCTTCTTCGTCTTGATCGCAGGCTATCAAATTTACGTTTTGATTTTGCTCTAAAATCGCGCTGGAATGCCCGCCGTATCCGAGCGTACAATCGACAATCGCGCCGCTTTTTATATCCGCAAAAGCTTGCAAAATTTCGTCAAGTAGCACGGGAATGTGTGGAGAGTCCAAATTTAGCCTTTATTTTTTGTGTATAATAACAAAAAAAGTTTATAAAAGGTTAAAATGGACTTAAAATACTGCGCAAGCGAGATCAGCAAGATCGCTCTTTCGATGTTTAGAAAAAACTTTTTCGGCGTCTTTCACGGCTCTATTTCGGCTAGAATTCAGCACGACTCTTTTTTGATAAATAAAAGAACGACAATTTTTGACAATCTTAAAGAAGAAGATCTCATAATGCTAAACTCAAAAAGGGATTACCGCTGGAACGATGCGAGCATAGACGCGGACATCCACTTAAATATATACAAAAATATAAATGAAGCCAAATATATCTGCTATGCCATGCCACCATACCTAACGGCTTATACTTTGGGGCATTCTTTTATCCGCCCGAGGGATTATTTCGGCTATATCAAACATCACGAGATCCCGATTTATGATCCAAAACAGTTTGACGACTGGTATGAGCGTGCGGATACGGAAATTTATCGCTATATGTTAGAGAATAAAACTAACATAATGGTCATCAAAGGATACGGCGTATACGTGCATAGCAGGACTCCGTATCAGTTGGCAAAAGACGTCGCGATCCTTGAAAATACGTGCAAATTGCTAAGCGTAGCTCACCTCTACGAGTAGGAGCGCAACTAACGTTTTTAAAAATGTTAGTAAATTTTTTGAAATTTTATCGATAAAAAGCGCGTTTTTAAGGTGATATTTACGAAATTTCAGTAAAATAATGCATAAAATTTTTATAAATTTGAAGGAACTAGATGATAACTTGGATGCAAAAGCATAGAAAATACCTCGTCGTGACGATCTGGGTGAGCACGATAGCCTTCGTCGGAGCGGGCTTCGTCGGATGGGGAGCATACGATCTAAACGCGAGCAGAGCTAGCTCGGTGGCTAAGGTCGGACATAGAAATATAAGTATCCAAGAGTTTCAAAACAGATACGGTCAGCTTCATGCATACTATAGTCAGCTTTTTGACGGACAGCTAAGCGATGAAAAGGCAACCGAGCTAGGTATAGAAAATTTAGCCCTAGAAGCGTTAGTAAACGACGCTATGCTTTTAAATTTCGCCGATGACTTGGGGCTTGGCGTAAATGACGAAGATATAGTAAAATACATCATCGCCGATCAAAACTTCCACTCAAACGGTAAATTTGACAAAGAACTCTATAAAAATACCCTAAAAAGAGCTAGAACCACCGAAAGCGAATACGAAGAAAGCTTAAAAAATGTAATACTTTTAGACAAACTAAGATACGCTTTAAATTTGCCTGCAAATGCTCAAGATATAGATATGCTAACGGCTAGCTTTTTGATGCAGGATAAAATTTCGATGCAAGTTGTGGAAGCTGGCGCGGACGAAATAAAAATAGATGAAGATGCAGTAAAAAAACTCTGGGAAGAGCACAAAAACGAATATAAAACTATGACCGAATTTAAGCTTGATACCAAATTTATCCCGGCTGTATTAAGTGATGCAAACACTAACGAACTAACAGAATTTTACAACGAAAACAAAAACGAGTACAAAGACAGTGACGACAAAATAAAAGAATTTGAAGCCGTCAAAGATGAAGTCCTAAAAGACTACAATCTCAAACAAACTAAAAAAGTCGCCCTTGAAGAGTATCTAAAAATCAAAAAAGATGAAAAACAAGCGGACGTATCAATAGCTACATTTGAAGATAATGCAAGCTTGCCGATGGACGAGCTAAAACTAGCAAAAAAAGGCGACACTCTAAAGCCGTTTGAATACGAAGATGGCTATATGATAGTAAAGGTAAAAGAGATCGTAGCGCCAAGAGTAATGAGCTTTGACGAGGCGAAAGATCAAATTTTAGAGCTTTACAAAGAACAAAAAACTAAAGAAATAGTTGAAGCAAAAGCAAAAGAGTTGCTTGAAAAAGGATTTCAGGGTACTGATATAGGGTTTGTTAGTAGAGATACTGTGAAGGCCGAAGGTGGGTTAAGCGAGGGCGAGTTTAATATATTCGTCAATCGCCTTTTTGAAAAAGGCGGCAAAAAAGGCTATGTTCTACTTGGCGACAAGGCGGCAGTTTACGAGATAGCGGAACAAAAACTAACAAACGCCGGAAAAGAGAAAGAGTATAAAGAGATAATAACTCAAAACGTGGGCTTCTTAAAAAATAACGAGCTTATTAGGGATTTGAGCAGTGCGCTTTCTAAGCGTTATAAAGTAGAATATTACGTTAGTAAAAAGTAAAATATTTTAAAAAGGTATTGAATTGGGTACTAAAATTTTAGGCATCGACGTAGGTTCCGTTCAAATTTGCGCTGTTATAGGACAGCATGATGAGACAGGGCTTAAAATAATCGGAATAGGAACCGCAAAAACTCAGGGTATAAAAAAAGGCGTCATAACAAACATCGAACTAGCTTCAAAATCAATAAAGAGCGCCTTAATAGACGCTCAAAGGATAGCCGGTACTCGCTACGAAAAAGTAGTGGTGTCGATCTCGGGAGCCTACACTAAAAGCGTCGAAAGCAACGGCGTAGTAAACGTACCAACATACGAAATAGGCATAAAAGAGATCCACCGCTCAATGTCCGAGTCCGAGCGAAGAGCGCAAATCCACAGCGACTACGAGAAGCTGCATATACTTCCTTATAACTTTAAAGTAGACGACCAAGAGCATATAGAAGATCCTCTGGGTATGAACGGTAGTAGGCTCGAGGTGCAAACGCATATCATAATGGCGCAAAAATCATCTCTGAGTAACCTCAGAAAAGCGCTAAATTTAGCTGGAGTCGAGCCTGATAATATAGTGCTTTCGAGCTACGCTTCTGCTATCGCGACGCTAAATCAAGATGAAAAGGATTTAGGCGTAGCATTTATAGACATGGGCGGCGCCACGTGCAATATGCTTGTTCATTCCGGAAATTCGATAAGATATAACGAATTTTTAGGTATCGGCTCGGCAAATATCACAAACGACCTTTCTGCTGCACTTCATACGCCTATTTTAAAGGCTGAGGAAATAAAGCTAAGCTATGGCTCTCTTATAAATAAAGCAAACGAGTTAGTCGAAATCCCTCCGATAAACGACGACGGAAAGACGCAAGAAGTATCTCTTGACGTTATCTCAAACGTCATTTATGCAAGAGCTGAAGAGACTCTCATGATACTAGCCAAGATGCTAGAAGATAGCGGATATAAGGCTTCGATAGCGGCAGGCGTAGTTCTCACGGGCGGTATGACTAAGCTTGAAGGCATCAGGGAGCTTGCATCGGTTATATTTGACAACATGCCGGTTCGTATAGCAAGGCCGAAAGAGATGGAAGGTCTTTACGAAATTTTAAGAGATCCGGCAAATTCTTGTGCAATCGGACTTTGTATGTACGGCGCAGGTTATTTTACGCCTTACGAGATCGACTCTGAAAAAAAAATGCGCTTTAAAGACGAAGCTATCTTAAGAAATAAAAATTTAAAAAATATAGTAGATGATTCAAAATCCAAAAACAAAGACGATAGCAAAAAGTCCGATGAAAATGGAGAGAAAATTTTCAACGGAACGGTTTTAGACGACAACTATATAGATGATTTAAGAATAGATGATGAAAGAACTTTACAAGACGAACTAAACGAAGATGAGAGCAAAAAAGAGAAAAAACCAAACGTATTTTCTCAAATTTGGAACAAACTAACACAACTATTTTAAAAGGAGACTGAGTTAAGATGGGTAACTTTATGGTAGAAGAGAAAAAACCTTCATACGGCGCTAAGATAAAAGTAGTGGGCGTAGGCGGCGGCGGCGGTAATATGATCAATCATATCATAAGAGAAAGAGGCGGTGAGATGGATATCGAGCTAATAGTCGCCAATACAGATGTAAAGGCGCTAGATAGCTCTTTGGCCTTTACGAAGCTTCAACTTGGAGAAAAGATCACAAAAGGTCTTGGTGCAGGCATGAATCCTGACATAGGAAGTAAAGCTGCCCAGGAAAGCTACGAGGAGATCAAGACTGCTCTTGAGTATTCAGATATTGTATTTGTAGCATCAGGTCTTGGCGGCGGTACAGGTACGGGTGCAGCTCCTATCGTAGCTCAAGCTGCAAAAGAGATAGGCGCTCTAACGATAGCAGTCGTAACTATGCCGTTTGATTTCGAGGGTAAAAAGCGCTACAACCTGGCTCTAAAAGGTCTTGATGAACTCAAAAAAGAGTCTGACTCGATAGTAGTGATACCAAACCAAAGACTCAAAGCGCTTATAGATAAAAAAGCAGGCATCAAAGAAAGTTTTAAAATAGTTGATAATGTTTTAGCTCGTGCTGTTAGCGGCATGTGCACCATCGTACTTG
>CAUUAH010000036.1:0-13035 GCA_963542985.1 uncultured Campylobacter sp.
TTATAGTCCCGTTTTCATCTCGGCGGCAAAGCTTCCGGCGTGCGAAGGCAGCGAGGCGTGCGCTAAATTTATAGGCGAGATAAAAAATCCTCGCTCGAAGGAAATTTTCGCTAAATTCGGGCTAAAATAATTTAAATTGAGGGCTTTTGCTTCGGTCAAATTTACCGTCAAATTTCTGCTTTACGGGAGCGAAATTTGACGATTTTTACCGCTCAAATTTGACGTCGAATTTAACAAAAACGCTAAAATTTACTCGCTATATTTCGCTTGAGCAAAGAGCGAAATTTAACTCAAAAAAGGAAAAATTTGCACGAACTCGCCTGGCTCGTTCATCCGCTACTTTTAAGCGCCAAAACGCTTGCCGTGACCTTTGTGCTGCTTCTATTTTTGGGGCTTGGCGCGGCTTATTTTTTGGCGTTTTACCGCGGCAAATTTAAGGCTGTTTTGGAAGCGGCCGTGATGTTTCCGCTCATTTTTCCGCCCATCGCCACTGGATTTTTACTGCTTTACGTCTTGGGGCGAAACGGCGTGATCGGCAAGGCGTTAAATTTACAGATCGTTTTTAGCTTTTCAGCGCTTGTTATCGCTTCGTTTTTAGCGGGCTTGCCGCTGTTTGTAAAGCCCGTTCAAAGCGCGCTTGAAAGCCTTCCCAAAAGCCTAATCGAAGCGGGTCAAAGCCTAGGCAAAAATCGCTTTGAGATCGCCGTTTTTACTCTTATTCCAAACGTATTTAAAAGCGTCGTTTCGGCGCTCGTTTTGGCTCTAGCTCGCGGTCTTGGCGAGGTTGGCATCACGCTGATGCTAGGCGGCAACATCGTAGGCAAAACCGACACCGTTTCGCTAGCGATATATAACGCAGTTTACGACGGCGAAAACGGCCGCGCACTTGTTTTGAGCGTGATTTTAATCGTGCTTAGCTTGGTGCTTTTTGGATTTATAAATTTTCTAGAGCGGGCTAAAAAATAGACTAGCGTCGTAAATTTGCCATTTTAAACGCATAAAGCGACGAAGGCTCCGAATTTAGCCTGAGCGTAAAAACAAAATACGGCTTTGCGAGTATAAATTCATTATTTTTTTGCTACAATAAGAAGTTTTGAACTTTAACTATTTAGGAGAAATTTCTATGAAAAAAGAAGACATAAAAGAGCTGATCGAGTTTTTTAACGAGATGGATATGAACCGCATAAAGATAAAAAGCGGGGATTTTGAGGTCGAGCTTGAAAAATTCGCCGACTGCTGCGAACTGCCAAAGCCCATCGTCCAAGCTCCCGCCCCGACTCCGACTCCGACTCCGGTAAACGTCGTGGTAAGCTCAGAGGTCAAAGCTCCTGCTAATTCTCCAAAAGACAGCATAAAATCGCCTATGGTCGGTACTTTCTACACTGCTCCGAGCCCGGGTGCGGCACCGTTTGTAAAAGTAGGCCAGCGCGTGAGAAAAGGCGACGTCGTTGGCATCATAGAAGCTATGAAGATAATGAACGAGATCGAGGCCGAATTTGACTGCCAGATCACCGAGCTGCTCGTTTCCGACGGTCAGCCGGTCGAGTTTGGCTTGCCGCTATTTGGTGTGGAGAAAATTTGATGGAAATAAAAAGAATTTTAATCGCAAATCGCGGCGAAATCGCGCTGCGAGCCTTGCGAACGATAAAGGAAATGGGCAAAGAAGCAGTCGTAGTCTACTCCACGGCCGATAAAGATGCGCTCTACGTCAAATACGCCGACGTTGCGATCTGCATCGGCAAGGAGCGCTCAAGCGATAGCTACCTAAATATCCCTGCTATCATCAGCGCAGCCGAAATCAGCGAAGCCGACGCGATATTTCCAGGCTACGGATTTCTCAGCGAAAATCAAAATTTCGTTGAAATTTGCTCACACCACAAGCTAAAATTTATCGGACCTAGCGTAGCTGCGATGGCGCTAATGAGCGACAAAAGCAAGGCAAAGCAGATGATGCAGCGCGCCGGCGTACCAGTTATCCCGGGATCTGACGGCGCAGTGGCCGATACTAAAGCAGCCAAAGAGCTAGCGAAAAAAATCGGCTATCCGGTCATCCTAAAAGCTGCAGCCGGCGGCGGCGGACGCGGCATGCGCGTGGTCGAGCGCGAAGAGGACATCGAAAAGGCGTTTTGGTCGGCCGAGAGCGAAGCGATGAGTGCGTTTGGCGACGGGACGATGTATATGGAAAAATACATCCTAAACCCGCGCCACATCGAGGTTCAGATCATCGGCGACAGCCACGGCAACGTCCTGCATATCGGCGAGCGCGACTGCTCTATGCAGCGCCGCCACCAAAAGCTGATCGAAGAAAGCCCCGCGATATTACTAGACGAAGCGACGCGAGAGAGGCTACACGAAACGGCGATAAAAGCGGCAAAAGCTATCGGCTACGAGGGTGCAGGAACGTTTGAGTTTTTGGTCGATAAAAATTTGGATTTTTACTTCATCGAGATGAACACGCGCCTGCAAGTCGAGCACTGCGTGAGTGAGATGGTGAGCGGCCTAGACATCATCGAGCTAATGATAAAAGTAGCCCAGGGCGAGGCGCTACCGCCGCAAGAAAGCATCGCTCTAAAAGGCCACGCCATCGAGTGCCGCATCACGGCCGAGGATCCAAATACGTTTACGCCAAGTCCCGGCAAGATAACCAAATACGTCTGCCCCGGCGGCCGAAACGTGCGCATGGATAGCCACATCTATCAGGACTACTCGATCCCGCCGTATTACGACAGTATGATCGGCAAGCTCATCGTCTGGGATACCGACCGCAACCGCGCGATACGAAAGATGAAGGTCGCGCTAGAACAGCTCGTCATAAGCGGCATCAAGACCACGCGCGATTTTCACATCGCGATGATGGAAAACAAAGACTTCATCAACAACAACTACGATACTAACTACCTTTCCCGCCGCTAAATTTGCGGTTACGCGCCGAAGCGAGGTTATAAATTTGCTTCGGCGCAGCTATTTTAAGTTTAAATTTATCGGCAAAACCCGCACCGCTTTATCCTTACTCAAAATATCAAGGCTCAAATTTGCATTTATAAAGCTCTTGTCCATGCGGCGTTAATGGCGCAAACTAGATCAAATTTGACGCCGTAAAGGTGCCAGCCTGGCGATCGAGATAACGAAAACAAGTTGCTAAATTTAAAAATCCGCCGCACAAATTTTAGTATAATACCCCAAATTTAACTAGGCAAAAGCGATGATAAACGACGAATTTTACATGTCTCTAGCGATAAAAAAGGCTTGGGAGTTTCAAATTTTAACCTACCCAAATCCCGCCGTCGGTTGCGTGGTTTTAGACGCCGGCGGTAGGTTGCTTTCAGTCGCCGCACATAAAAGAGCGGGCTTTTTACACGCCGAGCCAAGCGCGATTTTATTGGCGCTCTGCGAAAAAAGTGAGACGTTTTTGAGTGATTTTTTGTGCGAGTATCATGCGGCCTTGGGCGTCAAATTTGAAAGCACCGCAGAGCTTGAAAATGCGGACTTGGAGCCAAATTTCACGTATGAATACATCCTACAAAATCACGGCGATCTGCTAAAAGGCGCCAAGGCCTACGTGACGCTCGAGCCATGCGCTCACCGCGGCAAAACTCCGCCCTGCGCAGAGCTTTTAGGGCGGCTAAAATTTGCCGAGGTCGTCATCGCTAGAGGCGACGAAAACGCCGTAGCAAGCGGCGGGGCGGATATTCTGAAAAGCGGCGGGGTAGCGGTCAAATTTGACGTGTTAAGGCGTGAGGCGGATGAGCTAGTAGAGCCGTTTTTGGCGTGGCAGAGGGGGAATTTTAGCTTTTTCAAGCTCGCTCTTAGCGCAAACGGCGTCGCAGTCGGCACCGCGCAGAGTAAGATCATCTCAAATTTAGCCAGCCGCACCCACTCTCACCGCCTGCGTAGCGTGGCTGAGCTGCTAGTTATCGGCGGCGCCACCGTCCGCGCCGACCGCCCGAAGCTAGACACCAGGCTGATAGATGGCGGCAAAAATCCAAACGTGATGATCTACTCGCGCGAGCGGGAGTTTGACGCGTCTATACCGCTTTTTGGCGTGGAGGGCAGGAGCGTGCGCGTAACGAGCGATATAAACGAAGCTTTCGCGCCGCGTTTAACGATGTTTGAGGGCGGCGAAAACGCGCTAAAGACTCTCGACGAACGCGTAAAATGGCTGCTACTTTACCGCTCTAGCGAGTTTTTGGACGCGCCCGCGGCGAGGCTAAATTTAAAGCTAAAGCCGCTATTTCACGGCGAGCTTGAGGGTGACGTTTACGGATGGTATAAATTTGAGCGAGATTTGGGATAGAGCGCGTCAAATTTTCGCTACAATTTTGTAAATTTAAAGGAGAAAAATGAAGGAGATAATGCTAAACGGAGCGAAATTTCAGGTCACGGCAAATACGATGGAGGAGCTAAAAAACGAGGCTCTGGGCGATAAAAACGGCGAGATGTATAAATTTCTAGCTAAATTTAACGCGAGTGAGCCTGATATCTTTATCCTCGACGGCTTTGCGACGAAGGAAAATTTGGAGATAAAAGAGGGCGCAAATGTTGTATTTATAAGGCGCGGTGTGATGCCTGGACGAGAAGTGCTAAAAGCTATGATCGCCTCCAGAAACAGCCCCGAGCTAAACGCGGCGCTGGCTAGCGGTTGCGTGGGTGTGGCGGGACTTGGCGGCCTTGGCTCAAATATCGCGCTAAGCCTTGCCCGCACGGGAGTCGCCAAGCTCGTGCTGGCCGACTTTGACGTCGTGGAGCCTAGCAACCTAAACCGCCAGCAGTACTTCGTCCGCCACATCGGCATGAAAAAGACGGACGCCCTAAAAGAGCTCATCGCCGAGGTAAATCCCTTCGTCGAGGTTGAGACGCACGACGTGACGCTAGATGCGGCCAACGTCGCCGAGATTTTTGCGCAGTGCAGCATCATCTGCGAGGCCTTTGACAACGTCGCTGGCAAGGCGATGATGGTAAACGAAGCCGGAGCGAGCCTGCGGGATAAAAAGATCGTCGGCGCGTCGGGCATGGCGGGGCACTTTAGCTCAAATCTTATAAAAACGGTCAAATTTGCGCGAAACGTCTATCTGTGCGGCGACCTACAAAATGCTGCGGGCGTAGGGCAGGGGCTCATGGCCGCGCGCGTGGCTATCTGCGCAAATCACCAGGCAAATCTTGCTATCAGGCTTTTGATGGGGCTTGAGGAGGTTTAAATTTGATGGCGACGTTTAGCGAGAGGTTTGGTATTTTTAACTCGCGCTTAAATTTGGCTTTGACGAGTTTTTGATTGTGTTAAATTTGAGGAAATTTCGTTGCGATAAAGTTGAGAGTTTGCGTTTCGACGCGTCAAATTTGGCTTTAAAATCGGTTATTTATCGTATGCAAATTTTGTAAATTTGCGTCTAATTTATATAAAATTTGACCAAATTTACCTGCCAGGTCTATTGGCTAGTCGTTTGCGTTTAGCTGGTCGCACCGAAGTTTAGTTTCAAAATTTTATCGCAAAATTTAATCCAAATAGGCGCTTATCCAGCAAGAAAAATTTAGTTACGCTACTTCATCTTCGGACGAAACGAGCGTTTTACGTCAAAGCCCTTGCCGGCGATTTTTATCTCGTTTGGGACCATGCCTACGGGAGCTTGGGTGTCCTTTTGGGCGGATAAAAACTCCACTAAACTCTGCTAGACGAAATCAGCGTCCAGATAAAGCCCTATCGCGTTAAGCTGCGGATTTATCACTACAAAGTCGGTAGTTTGCGTCTTTTTAAAAAGCACGATCGGCGCATTTAAAATCTCGTCTGCGCTTATCGCCTTACCGTCGCGAACGATATTTTTAACGATTTTTCGCAGGGGGCGTCTGGGGGGGTATTTTATGTCGAGTAAAATATCCTTTCTCGTGGCGCGATCGCCTATCTGCCAAAACTGCGAAACGGGATAGGCGCGAAAATCGTCGTTAAACGTCAAGATTTTAGTTTTATTATCGGTTTCTTTAAGATCAAGGCTTTTGTAAATCTTGCCCCGTGCGGCAAAAATATGGACCGAATTTTGGCCGATAAAGATAATGGAGTGCAGTAGGCGCGGAGCTTCATTGGCGTCGGTTTTGTTTAAATTTATAAATTTACCGCCCGCAAATCGGTAACCGCCCAGTTTCTTTTCAAAATCCATTTTGTCTATTTTGCTCAGTTTCCATAGCTCATCGGCGGCGACGAGAGTCGAGTTTCTGCGGTCGTAAACCAGCGTCTCGTCAAGGCCGTTGATACCATGAAGTCGTAATTATCTTTAAATTTCGAGATTGTTTTCACGTCGCGTCTTTAAATTTACCTCGCCTTAGCTTCAAAAAATGCCGAGATTAGCGAGTTTGCGCCTTGATTTATAAATTTTTGCATCGCTTTTTCGTAGACGGACGGCTTTTCCCAGACGGGCTCGGCCACGCCGCTTAGTTTTTCTAGCTCGGCGTGCGCCGAATAATAATCACTCACCTCGTCGATGAGCCCAAGCTTTGCCGCGTCTCGAGCCAAAAATACCCGCGCGTTGGCCCACTCTTTGCTTTTGTTTGCGTCTAGATTTCTATCGGCCGCCACATCACTCACAAACATCTCGTAGCTAGCGTTTACGAGCTCTTGTAGCTGCTCGCGCTCGATTTTGCTCCACTGACGCACAAAGGTTCCCGCCTCTTTATATTCGCCCGCCTTTACGACTTGCTGCGAGACGCCGATTTTAGCCGCTAGCTCGCTAGCGTCGGCGCCTTGCATTATCACGCCGATCGAGCCGATAAATGCGCCAGGATTTGCCAAAACCCTGTCCGCACCCGCACCCGCATAGTAGCTCCCGCTCGTCATCGACCCGCCCGCATACGCGACTACGGGCTTTGCGGCACGCAGATTTTTGACCGCGAGGTGCAGCTCGACGCTAGGCGCCAGCGCGCCGCCGGGGCTATCGATGTAGAGCAGTACGCCCTTGATGTTGGCGTCCTTGCGCGCTGCCTCGATTTTTTCTAGCGCCTCGTTTGCGTCCATGATCGCGCCTGAGAGGTTGATCTGGGTTAGGTTGGGCGGATTTATGCTCTCACGCTCGCCGCTAAAAAATATCAAAAAGACGATGAGTAAAAACAGCATCGCCTTAAAATACGTGTTTATGAACCTAAAAATCGCCGCAATCGGCGCAAAAATAAATCTCAAAAATCCCATTTTTTTCCTTTAAATTTATCGTTTTCGTGAAATTCGGGCGCATTTTACCATTTAAATTTATAAATTTAGCTAGCGGGCTGGATTTGAGAAAACGGCGTCAAATTTGAGCTTAAATTTGGCATTTGCCGCGCCAAAGCCTAAACCGCAAATTCGGCTCAATCGTTTAAATTTACCTCCGCGCCGCCTACAAATAGCCGCTCACAGCCCTTGGTGTGCAAGATGAGCATGAGCGGTAGCTGCGCTGCGTCCGCCTGCGCAAAACCGCCGTAGAGCGCGAGGTCGGCTAGCTTGCCCTCTTTTATCTCGCCTGCTTCTAAATTTAGCGCGCTTGCGGCGTTTTTAGTCGAGGCTAGAAGTAAAATTTTAGCAAGCTCTAGCGGATCAAAATCGGCGTGAATGAGTAAATTTGCCCGCAGTTCGTCAAGGAAATTTAGGCTCATATTTGAGCTAAGGCCGTCCGTACCGATATTTACGCTCACATCCGCATCCAGCGCGGCGCGTAAATTTAGCGTGCGTTTGCTAAGCAGCCTGTTTGAAACCGCGCAGTGCGTGAGACTGTGAAGCTCACGGTCAAAGCCCGAAAAATCATCCGCCCAAACGCAGTGCGTAAAAAGAGTCCGAACGCCAGCAAACATCGCTACAAACGAGCTTGGCATATAAAGCGGACGTGCGGCGGGGTTAAATTTGCCCAGCCACTCTTTAAAGCCGCCAGAGCCGCCCTCTAGCCAGCTTTTTTCGTGCCGGCTCTCCATAAAATGCGTCGATACAACCAAGTCTTGCTCGCGGGCTAAATTTAGCGCAGCAGCCGCTAAATCAGGGTGCGTGGAGTAGGGCGAATGTACCGAAACCGCAGGCGTAAAAAGCTGGCTTTTGCGCTCTAGCGACGCCTCAAAGCGGGCGCTAAAATTTGCTAAGCTTTGCTCTAACGCGGCTTCGTTCGTGCCTAAAATTTCGTTAAAAAACATGACCCTGCCGCCGCAGTTCGCGCACGCGTCTAAATCTCCGCCAAAGCTCGACACCGCTCCAAAGCTCGCCACGCCGCTTCTTTGCATGGTTTTTATCGCAGATGCGATGACGGCGTCGTTTGCCGCCTGCGAGAGCGCACCGCGAGAGGCGATAACCGAGCTAAGCCACTCTAAAAAATCGCCGTAAACGAGGCTGGTCTTGTTCGCGCTAAACTCCAGATGCACGTGCGGGTTGATGAAAGCAGGCGCCAAAACGGCGTCCGGATACTCGAAAAACCGCGCGTTAGGGTATCTTTTTCGCAGCTGCTCGGCCTCGCCAACGGCCTTGATACGTTCATCAAAAGCGACCGCCGCATCTTCTAAAACGGTAAAATTTTTGTCGCATAGCATTGTAAATTTTGGTTTAACGATGATCATTTTTAAGCTCCTATTTTTCGTGATTGTAGCGAAAATTTAGCTTAAAAAATGTATAATCAAGGCTAAATTTAAATCTTTTAAAAGGCTAAAAATGGAAACAAAATCTAAACTAATGGTCATCCAAGGCCCGAATATCAACATGCTGGGCACGCGCGAGCCTGATATCTACGGCTCGATGAAGATGGAGGATATCCACGCGCAGATGAAGCTTTTTGCCGAGCAAAACGGCATCGAGATCGAGTTTTTTCAGAGCAATTTCGAGGGCGAGCTAGTGGATAAAATCCAAGAGTGCTTCGGCGAATTTGACGGTATCATCATAAACCCAGCCGCCTACACGCACACATCTATCGCGATCCGAGACGCTATCGCGGCCGTCGGCCTTCCGGTCATCGAGGTGCATATCAGCAACATCCACCGCCGCGAAGAATTTCGTCAAAAAAGCCTCATAGCGCCGGTGACTGCGGGACAGATCGTGGGCTTTGGGCCTGTGGGCTATCACCTAGCTATGATTGCGATTTTACAAATTTTCGAGCAAATAAAAGCTCTAAGGGCCGCTAGAGAAAAAGCGGAGTAAGATAGGGCGAAGTTGAAAGATTTTATCCTAAAGGACGAAAACGCCGTATTTCACGAGTGCGGATACAGCTGCGACAATGCGATATTTTTAAGTCTCGCGGGGCGCAAATTTTTCCTCACCGATGCGCGTTATAGCATTGA
The DNA here is from genome assembly GCA_963542985.1 of uncultured Campylobacter sp. Lineage (GTDB taxonomy): Bacteria > Campylobacterota > Campylobacteria > Campylobacterales > Campylobacteraceae > Campylobacter_A. Next base: position 9,265 of record CAUUAH010000036.1, read on the forward strand.
GGCGCGCGAGCTTTGCAAAGACACCGAAGTGATCGAGGTCGAGCGAAATTTGATAAAAGACGCGCGGCTATTTTTGCGAAAGGCGGGCGTTGCTGAGCTTGGCTACAACCCGTACGATTTTAGCGTGGGCGAGTGGGAAGCCCTGAGCAAGGGGCTTAGGATAAGATTTAAGGCGAGGGCGAATTTTTCGCAAATTTCGCGCATAATAAAATCAGAGGATGAGATAAAAATTTTAAAACGCGCGGCGCAGCTTGGCGCTGAAAGATTTGACGAATTTGCCGCGTTCGTGCGCGCTAGCGGCGAAGGGATGAGCGAAGAGGAGCTGTTTTTTAACGCCGAGCTCATCTTTAAGAAAAAGGGCGAGCTCGCGCTTAGCTTTTCGCCTATCGTCGCGATCAACGAAAACGCCGCTAAAGCGCACGCATTGCCCGGTAAAAAGCGTTTGCGGCATGGCGATTTGCTCCTGCTTGACGCGGGGGTTAAATTTAACCGCTACTGCTCCGATAGGACGCGCACGGCTTGCTTTGACGAAAATTTTAACTTCGGCAAGGAGCAAAATTTTAAAAACGCCAAACGGCAAGAAATTTACGAAATCGTAAAAGAGGCACAAGCTCTTGCGATCGCGGCGGTTATGCCCGGCAAAAAGGCGCGCGAGATCGACGCGGCGGCTAGGGATTTTATCGCCGCTCAGGGTTACGGCGAGGCGTTTTTTCACAGCACGGGACACGGCGTCGGAGTCGACATCCACGAGCTTCCGTTTATCTCAAAGCGCGGAGAGACCGTACTAAAAGAGGGGATGGTCTTTAGCGTGGAGCCAGGGATCTATCTGCCCGGCGAGTTTGGCGTACGCATCGAGGACGTCGTGGTCGTGCGCGAAAACGGGGCTGAAATTTTATGAGGGTAGCGGGGGCGAGACGCTTTGATAAATGCCTCTTTTTCCCGAAGGTTTTTGATTTTAGACCGGGCTTTAAAAATAGCGTTATTTTGGGGCTTGGCGGTAATATCGGCGACGTGAAAAAGCGCTTTAATCGGTTGCATTTTAAACTCAGCCGAGACAGCAGGTTTCACGTCGTGGAAAACTCGGCGCTCCTCATAAACGAGGCGTTTGGGTTTAAAGAGCAGGCTGATTTTACAAACGCCGTAATGCTCGCGCAAACAAGCCTTGCCGCGAGGCAAATTTTAAAAATAACGGCAAATTTGGAGAGGCGTTTCGGGCGCGCACGAAGCTTTAAAAACGCGCCCAGGACGCTTGATATAGACATTTTGTATTTTAGTGGACGAAACAGAAACGACGCGCGGCTAACATTGCCCCATCCTGGCGCGCAAAGCAGGGCTAGCGTGATTTTGCCGCTTGGGACGATGAAGCGCGTTTGCAAAAGCGGAGTGAGATTTTAAAATTTAGCGGCTACAAAGCCTAAATTTGAAGTGGGAACGGAAAATGCATAGCCTTTGCCGCGACGATTTTGGCTAGAGGCGGCGAAATTTAGCGAGAAACGAAGGAGAAGATTTGGCGACGAAGTTTTATACGTTTACCGGCGAGAGCAGTATGGAGGCGCTAAAAAAGGCGCAGGCTCAGTGCGGCGAGAGGGCGATCTTGGTAACGACGAAGCAAATTCAGCCAAAGACGATAAACAAAAAGCCTCTTTATGAAATTTTAGTTAGCGTTGAAGAGGACGCAAGCGAGCAGAAAAAAAATCAGCCTCAAAAGCAAAATTTAAAAGGCTACGAGGAGTTTTTGCGCGCTCAAACGCCAAAAGAAGAAAGACCGCAAAAGATTATTTTAGACGAGCGCGAGCTTTTTAGAGCCGAGCAGCAAAACGCTAAAGCGGCGGTAAATTTGACTCAAAACTCCGCAAGAACCGCGCCAGTAAATCAAAACTACAAAACCGCTCAAAACAGCGGCGAGGACATACTCCTAAACATCTCAAAAGCCGCAAAAGAGATAAGCCAGATAGCAAATATCGAAACCGCGCCCGGCCGTCAGGATCAAATTTACGACAAAAAGATCGACGACGTCGCAAGGCAGGTAAGTATGCTAAGCGAAAAAGTAAATATGATAGCCGATATGTTCTGGGAGGAGCGAGCGGGCGCTAGAAACAACCTAGTCATACCGCCGGAGTTTGCAGGCATCTACAAAGACGCCAAAAATAGCGGCATGAAAGAGGAACACCTAGAGCAGATAATGAAAATAACCGCGGAAAATATGTCGCCTCAGATGAAGGCCAATCCGACCGCGGTGAGGAGATATTTTAGCTCGCTTCTTAGAAAGATGCTGCCGTGCAGGAGCGAAGAGGACAATAGAAAACAAAAAATCATGATGCTGGTGGGGCCGACGGGAGTGGGTAAAACTACGACTCTAGCCAAGCTTGCGGCGAGATTTGCCTACGGCGAGGGCAGACGCGTGAAAACGGGCATCATCACGCTTGATACCTACCGTATCGGCGCGGTCGAGCAGCTGTTTCAGTACGCAAAGATGATGAAGCTGCCGATCCTTGACGTTATCGAGGTAGAGGATTTTAAAAACGCGCTAAAACAGCTAAATCACTGCGAAGTGATCCTCATAGACACCACGGGTAGCTCGCAGTACGATAAAGAAAAACTAGCTAGGCTTGAAATGTTTTTAAAGCATAGCGACGCGCAAATAGATGTAAATTTGGTGCTTTCCGCAGGCTCAAAGATCGATGATATGCTTGAAATTTACAACGGCTTTAGCTTCCTTGATATAGACACTCTGATCATCACCAAATTTGACGAAACCAAAATTTTCGGTAACGTATTTTCGCTAGTTTACGAGATAAATAAACCCGTTAGCTTCTTTTGCTTAGGACAAGAGGTCCCTGATGACATCATGGTTGCCAAGAGCGAGTTTTTGGTCGATTGCCTCTTGCAAGGGTTTAATAAGGATAAAAAATGAACACTCAAGCCGAGAAACTAAAAGATATAGTAGCGTCTAAATCAAATGCGAAAAACACGCGCTTCATCGCCGTAACTAGCGGCAAAGGCGGCGTGGGCAAGAGCACCATAAGCGCAAATTTGGCAAATATCCTAGCTAGAAACGGCTACAAAGTCGCGCTTTTTGACGCAGATATTGGGCTAGCAAATTTAGACGTCATCTTAAACGTACGCATTAGCAAAAATTTACTCCACGTGCTAAAAGGCGAGTGCTCGCTAAAGGATATCTTGATCGAGGTAAAGCCGAATTTGACGCTAATTCCCGGCGAGAGCGGAGACGAGATACTTAAATTTAACAACCAATTTTTATACGAGCGCTTTTTCGAGGAGTCCTCGAGTCTTGACGATCTTGATTTTATCATCATCGACACGGGTGCTGGCATCGGCGGAAATACGCAGCTGTTTTTAGAGGCCGCAGACGAGGTTATAGTAGTCACCGTGCCAGATCCCGCCGCGATAACCGACGCCTACGCCGTTATCAAAATCACCTCAAAAAATAAAGACAATCTGCTTATGCTTTTTAACATGGTTAGGAGCGAAAAGGAGGCGGTTAGGATATTTGAGCATGTGCACAAGGTAGCTAGGGCAAATATCGAAAATCCGTTAAATTTGGAGTTTTTGGGTGCTATCAGCGAGGACAAAAACGTCTCTCGCAGCATAAAACAGCGCACGCTTTTTACCGACGACAGCAGATACGATGCCGCGAGCATGGAGCTTGAGCAGGTGGCGTCAAAGCTACTTTATAGATTGGAACAAAAAGTGCTTAATCCAAGTACTGTCTCTTATACACATCTCCGAGCCCACGAGACTAGCGCTCAT
>CAUUAH010000037.1:0-13000 GCA_963542985.1 uncultured Campylobacter sp.
GTTTTAATGATTGAAGACGATCCGGAATTCGCGCAAATCCTATCCGAGTACTTGAGCGATTTTAATATAAAAGTAACAAATTTCGAAGATCCTTATTTGGGACTAAGTGCTGGAGTAAAAAATTTCGACCTGCTTATCCTAGACCTTACGCTACCTGGCATGGACGGCCTAGAAGTGTGCAAAGAGATCCGCAGCAAATACAACATCCCTATCATCATCTCTTCTGCTCGCAGCGACATCAGCGACAAGGTCGTGGGCCTGCAGCTAGGCGCGGACGACTATCTACCAAAACCGTACGATCCAAAGGAAATGTACGCGCGCATAATGAGCCTAATTCGCCGCTACAAAAAGACCAACGAAGTGCAAGAAGAGGTCGTGGATACGCTATTTAGGATAGATGAGCGCAGACACGAAATCTACTACAACAACGAAAGCTTAACGCTAACGCCGGCAGAGTATGAAATTTTGAGCTACCTTATCAAGCAACACAGCTTTTCAGTCTCTCGCGAGCAGCTAGTTTATAACTGCAAAAGCCTAAAAGACAAGGACTCAAAGAGCCTAGACGTCATCATCGGCAGACTAAGAACCAAAATCGGCGACAGCTCAAAAGCGCCTAAACATATATTTTCGGTACGCGGAATAGGCTATAAACTCATAGGATGAGATACTCCTTAACCACGAAGATATCGGTAGTTTTCGCGCTGGCGTTTTCGCTTGTTTGCATTTTGTTCTATACGTTTGCGAGCATCCAGCTAGATAACGCGCTAGAAAAGATAAAAAACAAGCAGCTAAACGCGATAAACTACCTCATCGCCTCATACGAAAAGTCAAATCCGCCTAGCGATTTGACTAACTATTTTAGAAATTTCGGACTAACTTACGTTAAAAGCGACAAAACCGTTGCAAACGTCATAAGCACGGGCAAGACGGTCTTTGCCAAACAAACACAGCTAGGGCTCTTTCAGTCGCTGCTTTTTCAGGATAGTTTGTACCTGCAGATCAAAAATCCTTCGTTTCAAATTTTACTCGAAAGCGACGATACGAAAAATATAAACGATCCGATTTGGGTTGGTTTTATCCTCACGACCGCACTTCTTGTATCACTTTATGTTTCGGTGATGAAGTCTCTTATGCCGCTTAAAAAACTAAGCTCTGATATCAGGAAATTTGGCGCCGGAAACATGGACGTAAATATCGCCAAACCCGACTCCGACGACGAGATCGCCAAGGTCGCGATAGAATTTGACGCCGCAGCTAGCAAGATCAGGGAGCTTTTGCGCTCTAGGCAGCTGTTTTTACGCACGATCATGCACGAGCTAAAAACGCCGATCGGTAAAGGCCGCATAGTCTCCGAGATGGTGCAAAACCCTACGCATAAAACCCGCTTGATAGCGATATTTGAGCGCCTAGATATGCTCATAAACGAGTTTGGCAAGATCGAGCAACTACTATCCAAAAACTACGCGCTAAACTATCAGGAGTCGTACTTTTCAAACATCCTTGATCAGGCGCGCGACATGCTGATGCTCGATAAATTTGAAGAAAAAGTAGGCGTAGATATCCGCCGAGATATCTTGCTACGCGTGGATTTCGGGCTCTTTTCGCTCGCGATAAAAAATCTCATAGACAACGCCCTAAAATATGCCGACGACAAAAAGGCGCAGGTTATCTGCGACAAAGACGGCATCGTCGTGAGAAATCTAGGCCAACCGCTACAAAATCCTATCGAGTACTACATGCAGGCCTTCATCCGCGAAAAGGGCACCAAAAGTAGCGGCATGGGGCTAGGCCTTTACATCATCGACCACATCTGCCGTATGCACAAATTTAGCCTAAAATACTCATACGAGGACGGCTATCACGCGTTTAAAATTTGCACCGATCCAAAGGAAAGCGTTGAAAAAAGGGCTTGAGAAATTTAACGAGCTCGTGGCGGCCTTTGAGCGTTTGCCCGGCGTGGGCAAAAAATCTGCCCAGCGCTACGCCTATCACGTCTGCCTAAAGGACAGCTTTGGCGGACTAAAGCTCGCACAAAGCATCGAGGACGCAGTGAGGTTTACGGGCAAATGTCAAATTTGCGGCGGGCTTAGCGAGGACGAGATTTGCGACATTTGCAGCGACGAAACTCGAGAAAAAGAGCTGCTGGCAGTCGTCGAAAGTCCAAAAGATATCCTAGTTTTCGAGCAAAGCGCGATCTACCGCGGACGCTACTTCGTGCTCGAGGAGATAACGCAGGAGCAAACCGAAAAACTGCGCGCGATCATAGAACAAAACGGCGTGACCGAGATCATTTTCGCGCTAACGCCGGGGCTTAGCAGCGACGCGGTGATGGTATTTATCGAGGATAAGCTAAGCGATTTGGGCGTCAAATTTAGCAAGATAGCCCAGGGCGTACCAACAGGCGTAAATCTCGAAAATATCGACCTTCTATCGCTTATGAAGGCGCTTGATAGCAGAACTGAGCTGTAAATTTAAGTCAAGCGCGTGAAGCTTTTTGGAAATTCACGTTGCGTTTTTAAATATGCAAGCAAATTTGCCGCCGCATTTCACACAGGCACCCCCTCAAATTTAACCCACCGCAAAAGCTGGTAAAATTTGCAACGACTCAAATTTGACGCGTAGCCCCAAAATCAAATTTTACAAGCACAGCAAAAAATAAAAAGAAAATTTAAAAAGAGAAATTTACGACCCGAAGGCCGTAAATTTAAGTCGCCCGAAATGAGTGAGAGAAGTTATTTCGTAGTTTTTTGGATATATGAGAACTCGGAAATCTTCGTCCACTCGCGAGCCTTAGCCAAAAACGCTCTTTGAGAGTCCAAGATCTCCTTAAATAGCGGATCTTTGGCTGCTTCTTCGTCTAAGATCTCGTCGCTTGCTTTTCTAAGCGCGTCCATGACGTCTTGCGGAAACGAGCGAACCTCGATATCGGGATACTCCGCTTTCATCTTTGCCCAGTACTCGGCGTTATCAAAGAACGATCGGCTATTTAGCATGCTAGCTACCTCGTTAGCCGCAGCCTCGATCACGGCCTGAAGGTCGGCAGGTAGCTTCTCGTAAGTCTTTTTATTTACGAAAAACTGAGTCTGACCGCTCGGCTCTTGCCAGCCTGTGTAGTAGTATTTGGCGATCTTGTGAAAACCAAGACCCATATCAAACGCAGGGCTCACCCACTCGACCGAGTCGATAGTGCCCATCTCTAGCGCCATATATAGCTCGCCGGTCGGGATCGTGTTTATCGTAGCTCCCACGCGCGCCATAACCTCGCCGCCAAAGCCGGGGATCCTGATTTTTAGGCCTTTTAGATCATCTACGCTTTTGATCTCTTTTTTAAACCAGCCGCCCATTTGCGTGCCGGTATCCCCCGCAAGGAAAACTTTGATGTTGTATTTGTCGTAAACTTTTTCCTCTAGCTGCTTGCCGCCGCCAAATTCATACCAAGCGCGAAGCTCAGTAGCGGTCATACCAAAAGGCACGGCGGTAAAAAACATAGTGTTTGCGTCCTTGCCCTTATAGTAATAAGACGCAGTATAGCCGATATCGTACTGACCGCCCTTAACGAAGTCTAGGATACCAAACGGCGCCTTGTGCTTAGACGGATAGTCTATCCTCACCTCTAGCCTGCCATCGCTTAGCGTCTCGACCACGCGTTTAAATTCTTTCGCTGCGTCGCCCAAAACCGGAGTCGTGCTCTCCCAGGTGCTGGCTAGCTTTAGCTTATAGGTTTTGTCCGCTGCGTTCGCGCTTAGCGCTAAACCGAAAGCAGCCAAAACCGCTAAAAACTTTTTCATTTTTGCTCCTTAAAATAAATTGGCCGATTATACTTATTTTTTTTAAAAATTTGGTAAAATTGCGCAAAAAAGGGGCATCCATGAATAAAAAAACCAAAATCCTAGCCACGGTCGGACCAGCCAGCGAATCCATAGAGGTTATGGAGCAATTAGTTTTAGCAGGAGTCAATGCTTTTAGGCTAAATTTCAGCCACGGCACGCACGAATACCATAAATCAAATATCAATAAAATCAGGCAAGTAGAGGCGAAACTCGGGCAAAAAATAGGCATATTTCAGGATATCTGCGGCCCTAAAATAAGAGTCGGCAAGCTAGACAGAAGTGAATTTAAACTAAAAATCGGCGATACGCTAATCTTCGTAAAAGATGAAATAATCGGCGAGCAAATAGACGAAAATCACTATAAGCTTTGCATAAATCAGCCTCAAATTTTAGCCGCTCTAAAAACAGGCGAGTACATATACCTATGCGACGGACAAATTCGCGCCAAAATCACGCAAGCAAGCACCCAAAAAGTAGAAGCCGTAGTAGAAAACGACGGGATACTCCGATCGAACAAAGGCGTAAATTTCCCAAATACCAAGCTTAATATCGAAGTTATCACGCCTAAAGATTTAAAAGATTTGGAATTTGGCGCCAAAAACGGCGTGCATTTCATCGCGATCTCTTTCGTACAAAACGCAAACGACATAAGAAAAGCTAGAGAAATCCTAAAGGGCTTTGGCTCCAAAGCTCAAATTTACGCCAAAATAGAAAAATTTGACGCAGTAGAAAATATCGACGAGATTATCGAGGTCAGCGACGGCGTGATGGTCGCTCGCGGAGATCTAGGTATCGAGGTGCCGTACTATAAGGTGCCGACGATACAAAAGCTCATCATTAAAAAAGCAAACGAAGCAGTTAAGCCGGTCATTACCGCCACGCAGATGATGCTAAGTATGGCCGAGCACGAAACGGCAACTAGAGCCGAGATCAGCGACGTGGCAAACGCCGTACTAGACGGCACCGACGTAGTCATGCTAAGCGAAGAAAGCGCAGTCGGCATCAACCCCGTAGCCGTCGTAGAAGCGATGAGCAACACTATAATCCAAACGCAGCAAATTTATCCTTTTAACAAATTTGATTTTGACCGCTACGACGATACCGATATGATCGCATCTAGTACCGCCAGGCTCGCCTCCGCACTAAAAGTTGACGGCATAATCGCGCTAACCTCATCGGGCGGCTCGGCAGCAAAACTAGCCAGATACCGTACGGATATAGATATCATCGCCATAACGCACAACGAGCAGGCCGCATATAGGCTAACTCTTTGCTGGGGCATAACGGCGGCATTCGTGATAGAAAAAGAAGAAAGACTGCACACGCTCATGGCTAAATCGATCAAAGCCGCAGTCGAAAAAGGCTACATAAAAGACGACAAAAGCTACATCATGACCGCTGGCTATCCGACGGGAGTAGCGGGCAGCTCGGACTTGATCAGAATTTTAAGAAAAGCTCAGATAGATTATTATCTAGAAGAAGCCGATAAATAGAGGGCTTTTCGCATCGAAGCCTCGATTTTGGCCTCATCAAGCGAGCCCTCAAAAAATAAATTTAACGCTAAAACCGCCTGAAAAAGTAGCATCTCAGAGCCGTCTTTATGCGCGAGCCCGCTAGCGGCGGCTAAATTTAAAAAAGGCGTTTTTTTGCCGTAAATAACGTCAAAGGCAAATTTGCTTTCATCAAAAATCAGACGAAAAATCTCGATCGGCGCGGGCAAATTTTCGTCTTTTAACCCCGCCGAGGTCGTATTTACGACGAGGTCAAATTTGCCGCCATTAAATTTGCCAAAATTCGCCCAGCTAAATTTTTCAAATTCGGCAAAATTTGCTAGCCTCTCCTCGCTTCTATTTAGTACGCAAACTCGCACGCCGCGGCTTTTTAGCGCATATGCGACCGCTCTAGCCGTTCCACCGGCACCCAAAATGAGAGCCGAATTTATATGTCCAAAACTCTCTATCGCTCGTAAAAATCCTGGCGCATCGGTATTGTAGCCGTAAATTTTATCGCCGCGAGATACCAGAGTGTTTACGGAGCCGATTTTAACAGCCGTTTCGTCTGGGGTGTCGCACTGCGCGAGCGCTGCTTCTTTGTGAGGTACGGTTACGTTCGCGCCGCTTAGTTTTAGTTCTTTAAATTTAGAGATGAGTTGCGAGCCGTCCGCTAACTCGTAGCGAGTATAGAGGGCTTCGCGAGATAGACCGAGCTCGCCGAGAGCTAGGTTATGTAGCCTCGGCGAAACGGAGTGGGATATAGGGTTGCCAAAAACGGCAAAAACCATCATTTTATATTTACGATAAAGGCGTTTGGAGCGGCACTTTGCTTGATTTTAGCAAGTTCGCTTTTTAGCTGCTCGCCGCTATAAGGACCGACTAGTACCTTGATAATCTCGTTGCCGTTTACGTTCGTCCTATATAGCTTATACGCGTATCCTGCGGCTTTTAGTTTGCCAAGCTCAGGCGCTTTTTCATTAAAGTGCTTAACGGCAAAAACTTGCACGTAACTACCGCTGTGAGCATCGCTGCCGCTAGCTGCAGGAGCTTGTTTAGCCGGCTTTTGTTTTGCTTGTTTTTCTTTAGCAGCATCGTTTTTAGGCTGTTTTGTAGCTTTTTCTTGCTTAGGCTCTTTTTGCTTTACTACGTTTACGTGCTGCTTAGGCTCGGCTTTTGGTTCGCTTGGTTTAGCGTTTGGCGTATCGTTTTGCTTTAAAGCACCCTGTATAGTAGAGGGCTCGGTCGGAGTAGGAGCTGGCGCACCTGCATCTTGCTGTCTTTTATCCTCTTTTTCCTTGAGCGCTTTTACCATATCCTCAAAGCTATCTTGACCTTTGTTTTCAGGCACGATAGGCACCTGCTCAAAGGTAGGATTTGGCTGCTGCGCCTGAGGCTCGGACGGAGGAGGCGGAGCGACTGGGGGGACGTTAGTTTGCGCTATTTGCGGCGCAGGCTCGCTAGGCGGAGTGGCAGGCACGCTCACTTGCTGCGGGATACTTCGCGTATTGTCTGGCTCAGGCGGCAAAACCAGCCTGGAGTCGGTTTGCGAGACCTGATCGTTAGTCTCCGGCGAATTTAAAAATTTCATCACGATAAGAACGGCTAAAAAGATAATAACAAAAACGGCGACGAGGATGAGGATCCTCTTGACGTTTTTGCTCTTTTTATCCTCGTTGTTATCAAGCATAATGTCTCTTAGCTCGTTATATTCCATTTTCACTCCTTACATATGTTTTGACCAGCTTGCGCCGCGCTCTTTTTGATAGACCTTATACGGCAACGTCAAGATATTAAATTCTTTCGGTAGTTCCATCGTCGGAAACATCCTCCACTCCTTTGCTAGCTTAGTGCCTAGTAGCATAGATAGCTTATTTGCGATCTGATAGCCCTCGTTTAGCGTCGTGTGGCCTTTATGCACGTAGAGGTGCAGGTGACCCGGCGTCTTGCTCTCGTAGGCGGTAAAATTTATAAACCCCTCCTCGCGGAGCAAAAGCTGAGCTCGGTGCCAAAAGCGCTCAGGCATCCTACCGTTGTAGTCAAAGACGATATTTTCGACCTTGTCGCCAGGCAGTATCAGCGAGTGCGCGACCGTGATTTTGCCCTCGTCGTGATCTTTTATCACGTGATAGCTTAGAGGCTCGTTTATAAGCTCAAATTTGTTAAAAAACGTCCGCCCTTTATACTCGATCTTGCTTACGATATTGTCGCGTTTGATCCAGTAGTGGCTCGTGTTCATTTTGATTAGCGCGGTGTCTATACTCTGCATCAATAAGTCGCCTTATCATAAATGATAAATTTGCTCGCAAGCTCTTTTAGCTCGGCTTTTACCCTGCTTTGAAGCTCGGCATTATTGATATCGCTTAGCACGTCGGCGATTTTATTTGCGATGATCTCAAATTCCGCCTCTTTCATACCGCGAGCCGTAAGCGCCGGACTTCCTATGCGGATACCGCTCGTGATAAACGGACTTCTAGTTTCTCCGGGAACGGTATTTTTATTTACGGTTATGCCGGCGTTTCCAAGAGCGATATCGGCATCTTTACCGCTAAATTCACGGTTTAAAAAGCTCATTAAAACTAGATGGTTATCGGTGCCGCCGCTAACTAGATCAAAGCCGCGTTTTACCAAAATTTCGGCTAGCTTTTTGATGTTTGCCTTGACTTGCTTAGCATAAATTTTCCACTCGGGACTTAGGTTATGTTTAAATCCAACCGCCTTTGCGGCGATAACGTGAACGAGCGGTCCGCCCTGAATGCCAGGGAAAATAGACGAATTTATCTTTTTAGCGTACTCTTCGTTATTTGTCATGATGATGCCGCCGCGAGGTCCGCGAAGGGTCTTGTGCGTAGTCGAGCTAACCACGTCGCAGTGCGGAAACGGACTCTGATGCTCGCCGGCTACGATTAAGCCCGCTATGTGCGCCACGTCGGCAAAGAGTATAGCGCCTACCGCGTCAGCAATCTCGCGGAATTTCTTAAATTCGATCTCGCGCGTATATGCGCTAGCGCCGCACACGATCATCTTTGGCTTTACGATTTGCGCGATTTCCATTACCTTATCGTAGTTTATGCGTCCGTCAAGCTCTACGCCGTAAAAAAAGCTCTGGTAAATTTTACCCGAGCTGCTTACTTTTGCGCCGTGCGTTAGGTGCCCGCCGTGACTTAGATCCATGCCTAAAATTTTATCGCCGGGATTTAAAAGCGCGCCGTAAACGCCCTGGTTCGCCTGCGAGCCCGAGTTTGGCTGTACGTTTGCAAATTCGCAACCAAAAAGCTCTTTGCAGCGATCAATCGCTAACTGCTCGATCTGATCGACGTATTCGCAGCCGCCGTAGTAACGTTTGCCTGGATACCCTTCCGCGTATTTATTAGTTAGAACCGAGCCCATTACTTCCATTACTTCAGGGTAGGTAAAATTTTCGCTCGCGATCATCTCGAGGTGGTCGCACTGGCGTTTTAGTTCTAAATTTACTAAATCAAAAATTTCTTTATCGTAACTTTGCAAACTCATTAATTCTCCTTGGTTTCGTTTTTTTGCGGTCTCATCGCAGGGAAAAGCACCACGTCGCGGATGGATTTTTTATTAGTTAGTAGCATCACGAGCCTATCTATGCCGATACCCTGCCCGGCAGTCGGAGGCATAGCATAGCCAAGAGCCCTCACATAGTCCTCGTCCATCTCGTGAGCTTCGTCGTCGCCGTCATTTTTGGCTTCGATCTGTGAAGCGAAACGGCCGTACTGATCGATCGGGTCGTTTAGCTCGTTAAAGCCGTTAGCTAGCTCGCGTCCCGCGATAAACAGCTCAAATCTCTCGGCTATATCGGGGTTTGCATCGCTTCTGCGAGAAAGCGGACTGATAGAAATCGGATAGTCGATGATGAAAGTCGGATCGGTTAGCTTGCTTTCTACGTAGTTGTCGAAAAGCTCGGCCTGCAAATGACCCAAATCAAGCTTTGCGTTTGCCTCAAAGCCGTCAGCCTTAAGCTTGGCCAAAATTTTATCCTTATCGCCGATGATCGACTCGTCTAGTCCGCCGATTTCTACGAGCGCTTTTTTGTAGCTTATGCGTTTAAACGGCTTGCTAAAATCGATCTGCATACCGTCAAATTCGATGATTTTAGGCATATCTAGTTTATCGAGAAGCACGTTAAATAACTCCTCGGTTAGCCCCATCAAATCGTGATAAGTGTGCCACGCCCAGTAAAACTCGATGCTTGTAAATTCGGGATTGTGCGTTAGATCCATACCCTCGTTGCGGAAATTTCTATTCATCTCGTAAACGGCGTCAAAACCGCCCACGATGAGACGCTTTAGATAAAGCTCGGGCGCGATGCGCAAAAATCTCTCCACGCCAAGCGCGTTGTGAAACGTAACGAAAGGCTTAGCGTTAGCTCCGCCGGGGATCGGGTGCATCATAGGAGTCTCAACCTCCAAAAAGCCCTTGTCCTCGAAAAATCTGCGGATCGTGCTAACGATAACCGAGCGACGCTTAAAATCGGCCCTAACCTCTGGGTTCATTATCATATCGAGGTATCTTTGGCGGTATCTAGTCTCGATATCCGTTAGTCCGTGAAATTTCTCCGGAAGCGGCGAAATGGCCTTTGACGCCAAAGTTAGCTCGCTAACGTGCATTGAAAATTCGCCCGTTCGCGTGACGAAAGCATATCCGCGCACGTAGATGATGTCGCCTACTTCGATGTTTTTCTTTACGACCTTAAACCAATCCGGATCAAGCGTCTTGTTGCTAAAATAAATTTGGAGATTGCCGTCCTCATCCTCGATATTGGCAAATATCGCCTTGCCTGCATCCCTGATGAGCTTAACGCGTCCAGCGAGGCTTACTAGCTGACCTTCTGCGCTCTTTTCTTCAGTGTCTATTATATGTTTAAATTTGAGCCTAAATTTGGTTATATCCATATCGCGACGCAAAAAGTGCGGATATGGATTTATACCGGCATCTCTTAGCTCGTTTGCAGTCTCTAGCCTCTGGATCTCCAGTTGATTTTCAAATATCACTTGCTGCCCTTTGCCTCTTTGGCATTGCACTCTTTGCACACTCCGTAAAGCTGCATCATGTGTCCGGTTAGCTTAAAGCCGTGCTCTTTTGCGATATTTGCCTGTCTTTTTTCTATGGTTGCGTCTTCAAATTCGATGATAGTTCCGCATCTGCGGCATATCATGTGGTCGTGGTGAGGTTTGGTGGCAAGCTCGAATTTTTTCCCTTGCGAACCAAAGCTGATGGAGGTTACCATCTCGGCTTCTTCGAGTAAATTTAGCGTCCTATAAACGGTCGCGATGCCGACGTTTAAGTCAGGATATGTCTCTTTGATGAAAAAATAAAGTCTCTCCGGAGTGAAGTGCTCGTCGTTGTTGTAGAGCGTCTTCAGTAAAACTTCTCGCTGTTGCGTGTATTTTAGCCCGTTATCTCTCAAAATTTTTTTAAATTTCTCAAGAAGCGCGTCGTATTCTAAATTCTCAATCATCATTTGTACTCCTTAATCGTCGAATTTATCTCCAAATTTGGCCTTTGCTCCTGCATAGAGGCATCAAACGGCGTCTCGATATTTCCCACGCCGCTTGCTATGCCTTTTACATCCACGTTCATTATCCATTTGCCCGTATCCAGCAAGATCGGATACAGTTTACTTCCTCTGAAATACGGCTCGATTTTGTTATTTAAGACTTGAATGTTTGAAATGGTCACTATCAAAACCGCAAAAACTAGGAAAATTTTGGCGCTTCCGATGATAAATCCGCCCAGTTTATCTAAAAATCCAAGTCCGCTTAGTCCGATTAGCTTTGATAAAAAGGTGCCGATACCTAGGCAAAGCACCCAAAACACGATAAGCGTCGCCAAAAATCCGGCGAAAAACAGAACAGAATCGCCCTCTATCTTATAGATATTATCGCTCATTAGAGTGCCGACCCTAGCGCCGAATCTACTAGCTACGATGATACCGCCGATAAGGCCGATAAGACCAAAAATTTCCTTTATTAGTCCGCTTATTACGCCTTTTATACCCAGTATCAAAACAAGCGAAACGACGACTACGTCAAATAATGTAACAAAATCCATTACATACCCAACAATCCGCCCAGCTCTTGCTGGCTCGTAGAGTATCTCATCGCCATCTCTTTAGTTATCTGATTTGCTCTGATAGCCTTCATGAGGGCTTGCGTTTGAGTAGTCATGCCGGTCATTTGCTGATTTAGCTGCATTTGAGAGTAAATTTGATGTACCTTATTTTCGCGGATAAGGTTTGCGATAGCGGCATTGTTTATCAAAATTTCATGAACCGCGAGTCGTCCGCTACCGATTTTTGGAAGCAAGGCTTGAGAGATAACCGCAGTTAGCGAAACGGAAAGCATATTTCGCACCTGAAGCTGCTCACCGCCCTCAAAGCTATCTATGATACGGTTGATGGTCTGGATGGCCGAGTTTGTGTGCAAGGTCGCAAATACGAGGTGGCCCGTCTCTGCAGCCGTGATCGCGGTCGATATCGTCTCCCTATCTCTCATCTCGCCTACCAGGATGATATCCGGGTCTTCACGGAGAGCAAATTTAAGCGCTCTAGCGTAAGACTGCGTATCGGTACCGATATTTCTGTGAGAGAAAAGAGATTTTTTATTGGTATGTACGAACTCCACCGGATCCTCGATCGTGATTATGTGCTTTCTTTCGGTCAAATTTATCTCATTTAGCATAGCCGCAAGCGTAGTGGATTTACCGCTACCCGTCGGGCCGGTAACTAGTATCATTCCTTTTTCGCGCTTTACGACTTCTTTAAAGATATTAGGCGCTTTAAGATCGTCCAGCGAAGGAATCTCGGTCGGAATGATACGAAATGCCGCGGCCAAATCGCCGTTCATCGTGTAGTAGTAGTTGCCCCTGAAACGTCCGACGCCGGGAAGCTCTATGGCAAAGTCAAGCTCTCTGTTTTCCTCCAGTTCGCTTTTTTGTACGTCGGTTATGAGCGCATAGCAAATATCTTGTATATCATGTCCGCTCAAAACTCCGAGCTCTAGCGGCCTTAGTGTACCGTCTATTCTGATTTGCGGTTCGCTTCTTGATACGATGTGCAAGTCACTGGCTTTGTTATGGACGACGGTTTTTAGAAGTATTTCAAGGCTGGTGTTAAATTTTTCGATTTCTTCCATTTTTCTACTCTATGATTTTTGGTACGACGAAGAAGTGCCCGCTGCTCATCGGAGCGTTTTTTAGTATCGTTTCTATCACGTCCGAGCTCACGCTTACGTCTTCTCTTAGCGGAGTTCCGCCCTCTCTAGAGCTTACTACCGCCCTAGAAGCGCTTAGATCAAGCTCATCTAGTATACCCGCGAAGCTCAAAATTTCACTGAGCTGACCTTCGATTTCCCTTCGCTTGTCGCTTTCGACTTTGAGCGAACTAAGCTTTTCAAGTTTGGTTAATAATGTATCGTCTATCTGCATAAAACCTCGCCAAATTTTTAAATTTTCCCGCATTATAACACAATTTGCCTTGATTTTTATGCTGTTTTATATTTATTATGCTACAATTACGAACTTTCAATAACTAAAATTTAAGGACAAAACTTGGCTATCAAAGATGATATTGATTCTATAAAGGAAGAGTTAAATACCTGTCTCTTAAACACATCTGTCGCTGCCGACGATCTTACGCGTGTAGATCTCGGTGGT